>JADFVC010000394.1 GCA_015222355.1 Chloroflexota bacterium
GGCCGGCAGACCCCAACCGACAATAATCTCGACGAGGTGGTGTGGAATTCGCTCAGTGGTTAGAACATGAGCAAAAAGCATCGCATTGCCGATGATGAACAGCAACATGATGGAGACTTTAGAGGCGTCTCTGAATACCTTGTGAGTATCCTTGTCGAAAATAGATTTCGGGATAGCGACAATCGTCAACATCAGGTTGCGAGAAATGATTTTGGCGATGGATTCGTCGGCGCTTTCTCTCCAAGGGCGCCCCTTAAGTGGGCCCATGTCGCGATAGATGAAAATTGCGATAAAGAAGGCGTAAACGGCAGATACCGCAGCTGCCTCAGTCGGGCTGGCAATACCACCGTAGATCGAGCCAAGGACGATGACGATCATCATCAGTCCCCAGCCGGCACTGATGCTGGAACGGAGCAGCTGTTTAAACCCAACCCATGGCTGAGCAGGAAGCTTTTTGATGCGGGCAACTACATAGATGACGACCATCAGCATGCCGCCCATCAGCAAGCCCGGGATCAGGCCGGCCATAAAAAGTCGGGCCGCTGATTCTTCGGTTGCTGCTGCGTAAACCAGCATAACGATGGATGGTGGAATCAAAATGCCGAGGGTCCCAGCATTGGTGATGACACCAGCTGCCAATTTTTCGGGATAACCGGCCTTGACCATGCCGACAATAACGATGGAACCGATCGCCGCAACGGTTGCCGGGGAAGATCCGGAAACGGCTGCAAAGATCATGCAGGCCATAACCGAGGCCATCGCCAGGCCGCCACGAATCCAGCCGACACAATCGATGGCAAAATTGATTATTCTGTTGGCAACCCCACCCGTAGAAAGGAATGTTGAAGAAAGAATAAAAAACGGGATAGCCAGCAGGGTGTAGTGCTCTGACTGAGTTTCAAAAAGTTTCAATGCAATCGATGCCAGTGAGTCGGTTGAGAAAATCAGGATCGTAGTAATACTCGACAGCCCAAGGGCAAACGCGATCGGCATGCCTGTCAACAGGCAAATCAATAGAATGATAAAAAGTGCAGCAGTGGTCATGCCGATTCACCTCCGTCAGCAGCGGCCGAGGCTTTTGTCTCCTGAGCCAAGTGCATACTTTCCTTGGCTTCGTCGGCAAGTTTGAAACCTTCAGCTTTTCCGGTAATAATAGCCCATAGTAAAATCAGCAAGCGTATCGCCATCAGCACCATGCCGATCAGGAGAATGCTGTGAGCAATCCATTTGGGAATCGGCAGGTCATCCAGTTCGATGGCGATCTGGCGTATTTTTGCAAGATAAACCCAGGCCCCTTGCATGAACAGGCCACAGTAGGTCAAGCATGCAATAACGGCTATTGCGCTGATCACTTTGCGTACCTTTGAGGGCATGATTCTCACCAAAGCATCAACTCCGATGTGGGAGCCGACCTTGATCCCATAGGAGACCCCAAAAAGAACCAGCCACGCTGATAAATGGAGGGTCAATTCCTGGGCCCACATCAGACCTATACCAAAGCCAAAGCGCAACACAACCTCAATAAAAACCAGTAAGGTCATAGTTGCTAGAAGAATGGCAATGATAGATTCTTCCAGGCTATTTATTATCCGGCTAAACATATTTAGACCTCACACAAGAACATACTGAAAACATCCATGGGCCTCGCTGGCGAGACCCATGGACAACATCTACTTAAATTTAGTTAGGGGCTACGGCTGCGTCGATATACTCTTTGCCGATTTGTTTTTCAAATTTCTTCCAAACCGGTTTCATGGCATCGACCCACAGCTGACGCTCAGCATCGGTGAGCTCGATAATTGTACAACGCTTGGAATCGA
This sequence comes from Chloroflexota bacterium, assembly GCA_015222355.1. Taxonomy (GTDB): domain Bacteria; phylum Desulfobacterota; class Desulfuromonadia; order Desulfuromonadales; family Geopsychrobacteraceae; genus Malonomonas. The sequence continues at coordinate 1,821 of JADFVC010000394.1, forward strand.
TGATTTTTTGACGATCTTCGATGGCTTTCTGTGCGGCAACTTTGTTACCGAAAGCGGTCGCTTCATCCAGCGCTTTTTTCAGTTCGGCGCGAATGTCGTCCGGCAGGCCCATCCAGAATTCAATTGAAGTTACGAGCAGGTAGTCAAGGAGACCGTGATTGGACTCGGTGATGTAGGGCTGAACTTCAAAGAATTTCTTCGAGTAGATGTTGGACCAAGTGTTTTCCTGTCCATCGATTGCTCTGGTTTGCAGCAGGGTAAAAACCTCTGAGAAAGGTTTTTTCAGGGGCATTGCACCAACAGCTTTAAACTGGGCTGCCAGAACGTCGGAAGTCATGATACGGAATTTCTTCCCCTTGGCATCGGCTGGTACACGCAGTGGATCACTGGCGGACAATTGCTTAAGGCCGTTATGCAGGTAACCCAGACCGATCAGGCCTTTTTTCTCGACGGACATGAGCAGTTTCTGGCCCTCAGGACCTTGCTGGAACTTTTCGACCGCTGCCATGTCTTTGAACAGGAAGGGCAGGTCAAAAATCTGCAGGGACTTGGTGTACTTTTGGAACTTGGAAAGAGATGGAGCGGCTAGTTGGACGTCACCCAGCAGCATGGCTTCGAGAACCTTGTTGTCGCCAAACAGCTGAGAGCTTGGAAATACTTCTACAACCACTTTGCCGGCCAAGCGTTGCGCAACCAGTTCCTTGAACTTGTTAGCCATCTGGCCCTTCGGGGTGTTTTCAGCGACAACGTGGGAAAACTTCATTACGATGGGGGCAGCCATCGAAACCGTTGCAGAAGCTACGAAAGCGACTGCGAGAATCAGACTTACCAATAGCAGTTTGTTGCTTCTCATCTTACTCTCCCTATGAAGAATGGGTTGCAAAGCATATCGCACCTTGGCGACACTGAAAAATTGCTATACTTCTTGTTAATCAGCTTGTTCTGTTTTTGTTGCGGTTAACATTTCAAACCATTGTTTCAGCCTGTCGTTCATAACTAGTGGGCAGTCACTCAGTAATGTTTTTCTCCACTGTTCTCGTTGAGCCGGTGAGAGTCGGTAAATACCAAGCGTACCGCCTTTTTCAATCTGCTGGACTGCCAGCTGGTCAGCTTGTTCCGCAAGCTCACGGGCATAGTCCCCCGCATCTTTCATAGCGTTTTGAGTAATCACTTTCAGATCCTCCGGCAATCCTTCCCAGAATTCCCGGTGGGCAAGGATCAGATGGCCGGTCACTGAGTGATTACTCAATGTGACTATTTGTGGCGGCATACCATACTGTACAGTGTTTTTATCCAAGTCTGTTATCTGAACCTCGTCAAGTGTTCGGCAATTATAGCCTGTATGGTTAGTTATTGGTGGCTGGCCAGCATTAATTTTTTTAAAGAGAACTGATGCTAGCCGATTCTCCGCACCGATGAAGTTCAAACCCCGTGCGTCAGTTGCCGTTGGTAGCGGACAGCTTGCGATCAGATGACGAAAACTGCTGTCCCAAAAAGCCAGTGCTTTATAGTTTTGCTGTTCAAGGGATGAAAATAGTTGCTTTCCGCTTGAGCTCTCAATGAAACTTTGTAATTGTTGTAAATTCCGAAATAAAAATGGCAATTCCAGTAGCTGTAAATCTTGAAAACGAAAGCTGAGATTTGTTAAGTCGGGGACAGCCAACTGTATCTTGTGACGCTCGAGTTGCTCTAGAGAATCCGGCGTATCACTTTGTTTGCTGTCGATTATCTCAACGAGTAAGCGACCGTGTGAGCGTTCTTCCAATAGCTTCTTGAAATAACCAATTGCCAATACCTTAGTTGATCCTGGTGTCGCAAGTTGGCTGAGTTTTATCATTGTCGGTTCAGCAAAAGCCGAGGTAGCGAGCAGTAGCAGTATGCTTGTTATAAGTAGTAATAAACGCATAAGATTATATGGCCACTTGGTGCTCTTGGACTCGCGAGCCATAGATGAAAAGGCTGCTTTAGAATGCTATTTTGCTGGCTATATATTGATAGTTGTTTGGCAAGGATGATGCCATTTTTAGAATGTTGTTCTTTTTGAGGTTCTCTCTTGTGAAAACAGGGGTTTATTGAGTTTTATTTTTCTTGAAAAGAATCTGAGGATTTGCATATGTGACCACCATTGGCCCAGGGTGGCTAAATTTAGCCATAGCGCTCTTGTGTGTCGGTGAGGGGTAGAACCGGGTTTTGATTATTTCGGTAAGGATTTGCTGAATAAAGTGTTATGCCTATATTTCGGTTTTTGACAAGTAGCTTGATATGTGGCTGGTGCTTTAATGGAATATCGTTTTCTGGTTATCCACTTCGCTCCACTAGAGACATTAAATGTCACGGAGCAGGTTTCTGACCTTAACACCAACCCATAAGGATTGATCGAACTCTTGGGCCCAACCTTTTTTTGGATTATAGGTCCGTTTTTTTTTTGAGAGATTTTGGGGTAGTTTGGATTTGACAGGGGGCAAAAACCTATTAGGCTGTGTTGTATATGGGATGACAGGCTGTTTTTCGGCCAGTCAACGGCAGGGAAGGGGCTGTCTCAAGCGCCGTAGGCGCTACCTCTCAAAAGCAATTTCCTATCATCAGATTGGAGGGTAATAGCATGCGCTTTCTGAGCTTTCTGACTATTGCGGTATTGATCGCCAGTGTAATGGCCCCTGCCGCCCATGCGGCTGAGCCGATTCTTATTCGCTTCTCCCACGTGACCAGCGAGAACTCACCGAAGGGACAAGGTGCTGTCATGTTCAAGCGGCTCGCGGAGGAGCGCTTGGCCGGCAAGGTCAAGGTCGAGATATATCCAAACTCACAGAAATTCGACGACAATCAAGCGCCGCTCGGGCTGCTGTTCGGCGACATTGAAATGGCCGCCCCGTCCCTATCCAAGTTTCGGGCCTATTCAAAGAAAATGCAGGTATTCGACCTGCCCCTCCTGTTCTCCGATATAGACGCCCTGCACCGCTTTCAACAGAGCAGAGCGGGAAAGGCGCTGCTGGACTCCATGATCACGCGGGGCATTAAAGGCTTGACCTATTGGGACAACGGCCCGCGGGTAATTTCCGCCAAGCGAGCCATTAAGCAACCCGCTGATGCTAAGCGACTTGTGTTTCGGATTGAGGCTTCAGCGGTATTTCAAGAACAGTATGCTCGCGTGGGCGCCGTGGGCATCGAAATGCCCTTCAAGCGCCTGCCGGACGCCATGAAAGAAGGGCTGATCAGCGCCCAGGAGAATGCATGGTCCAACATTCGTTCAATGCAGGTGCACAAATTCCACAACCACTTTACCGAACTGGGGCACAGCTACCTCGGTTACATGGTGATAACCAGCGCGGCTTTCTGGAACGGTCTCCCAGCCGACGTACGCACTCAACTTGAAGCAATCCTCAAAGAGGTTACCGACAAGGTCAACTCGCTGGCCGCCGAACAGGCCCTGAGTGCTCGGCAAGAAGTGCTGCAGTCGGGGGCGAAACTCGTGGAACTAAGCGAAGCAGACCGGCGCGCCTGGCGCGATGCATTGACGCCCGTTTGGAAACGCTTCGAGAATGAGATCGGCAGCGACCTGATCTCGGCGGCTCGTGCAAGTAACTGAGGTGTGGCAGGTGAACTCCAGACAGTTCTACGCGCACTCACTGTTAGCACGAGAAGTTTTAGTACGAAGTAGAAACCCCCGTCCTCTGGACGGGGTCAGAGTCCTTTGGCTTTGAAAGTTAACACATGCCATTTGGCACTGTCAGTATCACATCGTCTGGGTGCCAAAGTATCGCTTCCGAATACTGGAAGGCAAATTGGCCAAAGAAGTTCGTGCTTGTATCCGGATATTCAGTGGGCAAAGTCACTGTGAAATTGTTGAGCTGAACGTTCAGAAGGATCCTGTTCATCTGATCATCATGGTTCCACCCAAGGTTTCCATTTCGGAATTGATGGGGCGACTCTTAAGGCCCTGTCCTTTCAGTAGTTCCCGTAATCCGGGGACATCATACTTCGTAATCCGGGGACATAATACTATTTTTCCCGTCATTCTGCTTTGTCCGATAAGTTGCGTTATCCAAAAGCTATGTACGTTTGGAGAAGGAGAGAGACGCATCTCAGATATCCCGAGATTTAGGACTTTGCAGAAATTGACTTGAATATCTGCGACAGGAAGAGGGGCCCTCGGAGGGCTACAGGATTTAAGGGATAGGCATAAAAAAATCTCCCCAAAGTTATTCCTTAGGGAGATTTTAAGCATTCATTGGAAAAGCAACAAGTTAACGTCTCCCCTTGCCGCAAGGCTGGGGGCTTGGATGCTGCTTGAAGCTACTCTTCGACACAACAAAGCAGTTTTTGCGCCACCACATCCGCCATCAGGTGCAGACCTGCCTCCGGGGCACGGCAGACCTTGACCACCTTTTTGTAATGACTGCTGGAGGGCAGCAAGCCTTCGAGGCTATTCGGTTGTTTATCCAGCCAATCAAGATTGAAGAAGCAGTTTTTATCTTCCGGAAAAAGAGCCAGATAGAAAATATCTGCCTCGACCAGATCCTGGAAAAAGTGCGAGCCGAAAGACAACTCCGGCATCAATTCACCGGCCGTAAAAGCCACTTCGGCCAAGGCCGTCAGGTTACTGATTTCGGAAAAGCTGACCGGAACACCCATTGACGGTGTGGAGGTCCCCCAACGTCCGGGGCCGAGCAGCAACGTCGGACTCTTTTCCTTGTCGGCAATCCGCTTGTTGAGCCGGCCAATCAGGCGGGCGATCTCATATTTTTCACTCAAGGGCAGCTTGACATACTGCTCGGGATCAACCCAGATAATCCATTTCAACGGACGCGAAACATTCCCGCCCATAAAGTTCCCTTCGCTCTGGAAAAAAATCCGCTCCTCGGGAACCCGCGTGGGAATCTTCACCTCTTTTTCCGCCCCCTTGGTCTGCAACGGCCGACACTGAACAACATCGATCTGCGGCGTTCCGTCAGCGGCAAAGTTGACGGTAAATTCCACATCGACCGGATAATCGTAAGCTTTCTCAATCGTCTTGAGCATTCTCTGCATCAACTCAATAAATGGCGTTTCGCTAAAAAGCTGGTCAAATGTCAGCAGCCAGACATCCACCCCTTTTTTGCCGCGTTTTTCAAGCAATTGCATGGTTTCATAATCGCGCACGGCATACTGATGCCAAGGGATGTCGATCTTTTCCTCAGTCAAACTCAGCAATGACATAGTACGCAATTCGTTCGCATTAATATCGAGCAGATCCACATCCCGCTGTGAAAACTTCCGGGTATCAGCAAATCCCCCGTGCGGTCTCTTCTGCGGAGCATCCAGAGCAACGATACAGGGATAATCCCCTTCCGCCCGATCAACCGCTCGGGTTCCCAGCCCAAGGACCAAACGCAGCATTCCGGCCTGCGGGTCCATCTCCTTGTCCCAGACGAAAGTATTATAGGAAACGCCGACACCGGCCAACTCGGGGAAGTAATAATGATCCCGGTAAGCCCCGGAGACCCGTTGCACCAGCAAGGCCATCTGTTCGTCCTGCTGATCAAGACCGCGCTGCAGACGATAAGCCAGGGCATCCTCGCTCATGGTGCTGGCGAAAATCTTGCGCACAGCCTCCTCAAACTGCTCCAGACGCTCTTCCGGGGAACCTTGGTTGACACAGAAGAAACTGTCATACTTACCGGCGAAAGCATTGCCGAAGCTGTCCTCCAGCAACGAACTGGAGCGGACAATGATCGGGTACTGACCAAAATATTCGAGCATTTTCTGAAAACCTTCACGGAGACTCCCGTGAAAGCTGCCCTGGAGAATCTTTTCCTGCAACTCTTTGGCGGCAGCAAAATAGCCCGCCTCACTCTTCTGCTGCATAAACAGGCGCCAGAGGTCATTATGCACAATATAGGAATAGTAAACGTTGGAGCCGACATAAAAAGAATCGTGTGTTTCCAGGTGCTTATCCCAGTCGAAACGGCTATCACGGCGCAGGACATTGTGCGCCAGCAGCATACCGACCGCCTTGCCGCCGATAAAACCGGAACCGATGACCCGCGACTTGATGTTGAGCAGATCCTGTAAACTTAAATACTCGTGCGCCAGGCCAAGCATGCGCTCTTCACGCCCGATCATATGCCGACAGATGTGCTTGACCATCTGCTCCTGCTCAAGTCCGGCGTCAGGATCTTCATTGACCTGTTCGGCATCAAGGAACAGGCGATGCCAGTGATCAATCTGCCGTCGGGCACTATCCCTGTCACGTTCGGCCAGCGAACTGAGCAAACGGGTCGCTTCAAAACTGTTTACCAGGGGAATAAATTCCTCCCCCTTTTTTCGGTGCGGCAAAAACATGGTCGGTGAGCGCCGCTGCCAGACCTTGAGCGGCTGGATATGAAAGTGTTGCCCATGATTGAAAACATCGATCAACACCTGGGTGGTATCGCGAATCCTTTCAATCGTCCGAAAAGAATGTCGGTCACGAATCAGTGCGAAGTAGGCAACGGTCTCCAGTTCAAACAGATAGGGACAAGTGACACGGAAAAAATTGCCCACCATATGATCGGTTGCCCAGGCCGACACCAGATCGGAAAGGCAGTCAAAGACATAAAAAGCACCGACCCCCTGCTCGGTCACCACCTCGTAAATACGGCGGGTAAAAGACTCAAAACCCTGCCGTGGATCCAGATCGTATTTCTTGATTTTCGGGGAAGCTCCCAACAAGGGCGCATGGTCGCCAAAACAGAAATAAATGATATTCCGACCGTCAGATAGCGCCTGATCAACAAAGGCGCCGACAAAATAACGATAATCATCCATAGAATCGACGGTCAGAACGACATTGTCGCCGAACCGCAAGCCATCAAGAATACTGTCAAGTCCGGTATAGCCCGTTGACACACGTGCAGCTGCATACATTACATACTCCTGGAAAAAACGCGGGGGGAGGGACTCAAAGACCCAGAATCACATCAAATTGCATCTTTTTTTAGCATAACTGCAGGCATCCGACCAAGCCCATTTCTAAAAGGGCTGGTTCGGTAGGGGCGGACCCATGGGTCCGCCCCTACCGATCATAACATTCGGCGAAAGTCGATTGTACAGATTGGCAGTTTTTGCGATGATGGGCAATCCAGAGATAAAAGATAAGGAGCTTGAGATGAAAATAACCCGGCTTGAAGACTGTCCCAAATCAGCAGTACAAATGGCGGGCGCTCAGGGTGCCAGCAGGCAGGTTCCCATCGGCAAGGCTGACGGGGCGCCAAATTTTTCCATTCGCGTGTTCACCCTTGAGCCCGGCGGCAACACTCCCCATCATGTTCACGCAAGCGAGCATCTGAACTATATTCTCGAAGGCACGGGAGAAGTGATGGAAGGGGAAATCCCGCGGCCGGTCCGCGCCGGGGATTTCGTACTGGTCACACCGCACGAAAAACACCAGTACCGCAACACTGGCGACAAACCTCTGATCTTCATGTGCATGGTACCATCAGCTTATGAATGAATAGCCGGAACGAATAAAATCAGAGGGGTGCCGTTACGGCCCCCCTTTATTTTTATTTGGCCCCGGGAAAATATTTTTCCATACAGTCATCACAAATTCCATGACTGAACCGGGCCGTGGTATGTAATTCGATATAGTTTTCCAGCCGATTCCAGTAGCCACTATCATCACGAATTTTCTTGCAGTAGCCACAGATCGGCAGCAACCCGCCAAGAGTCTTCACTTCATCAAGGGCCTGTTGCAGATCGGTAATCAAACAGGCCTTTTCTTCTTCAACCTGCTTGCGGATCTGAATATCCTCTTCCAACTCGGCATTCTTCTGTGCCAATTCAGAACGCTCCTCGACAACCATGGCTTCAAGCTTGCGGATGGTTAATTTCAAGACGGCCAGTAGCAAGGACTCAATCAGAATAAACCCGAGTATGGCAATGAGAATATTGGTCTTCAGGGTCTTTTGCAGAGCCAGCACTTCAAATATGATGGCGTCGCAAAAAAGTCCGCCCTCCGGCGTTGCAGTAGTTTTTCAGGATCTCGACATACCATATGTATGCCTTCGTCCCTGAAAAACCACTACGCCTTGTAGGTCGAATTTTCTGCTTAGCCATCGTATTCTTTTTTGCGAGACCATCAAATATTGTATACTTCGTACGGAGCTTTTTTATTTCCACCCAGGAGACTGTTGATGAAATGGTCTCCACCGCTCGGGAAATCGACTCAATAGATATGCTCAAAGGACAGCTTCATGGATTTCGCTGAACAGTTCAAAGACAATTGCGGTTTCGGCCTGTTGGCCCATATTCGTAATCAAACAAGCCACCAACTGTTGCAGGACGCCATCCAGACATTAAGCCGGATGATGCACCGCGGAGCCGTAGCAGCCGACGGCAAAACTGGTGACGGCAGCGGCCTGCTCTGTTCGATGCCGGTTGCTTTCATGCGCAAGATGGTTGAAGGATATGGCCTATCGCTGCCGAAACAGTTTGCCGTAGCGACCATTTTCCTCAGCGATGAAAAGCTGCAGTTGGATATTTTCCGCAAGCAGTGTGAAAAGAATGATCTGAGCATATTTCTGGTGCGTGACGTCCCGTTGGACACGGATGCCCTCGGCGAATATGCCCTGTCGATGCTGCCGAAAATCGTTCAGGTCTTTGTCGTCCCGGCGGCCCTGATCGCGACCCGCCGCTTTGACGCCCTGGTCTACCTGACCCGCAAGGAGGTCGAAAAACGGCTGGCGGACGACCGGGACTTTTACATTCCCAGTTTTTCCCGAACGCTGATTTCCTACAAGGGGCTGGTGATGCCGCATTACATCGCCAAACTCTACCCCGATCTACAGAGTGAAGATTTTCAAATCTCCTTCGCCATGTTCCACCAGCGCTTTTCCACCAACACCCTGCCGCTGTGGAAACTGGCCCAGCCGCTGCGGGTGATTGCCCATAACGGTGAGATCAACTCGATTCAGGGAAACCGTTTCAAGGCTCTGAACAATTTCACTGAAGCAGAAAGTCCGGTCTTTTCCAAAGAGGAATTGCAACGCATCATGCCGATCCTTGAGACCGATGTCAGCGACAGCGCCAGCCTCGACAACATGGTCGAGTTTCTGCTGGCCAACGGGGTCGATTTTTTCAAGGCGATCCGTACCCTGATTCCCCCGGCCCGACACAACGTTGCCAACATGCCCGCCAAACTGCGCGCCCTCTATGAGTACACATCGGCCGCTTATGAACCCTGGGACGGTCCGGCGGCGGTCAGTCTGACCAACGGCCGCTACATCGGCTGCGTTCTCGACCGGAACGGCCTGCGTCCAGCCAAGTATGTCATCACCACCGACGACCGACTGTTGATCACCAGCGAATACGGTGTACTCGGCACCCCGCCGGAAAAGATCCGCGAACGGGGTCGGCTGCAAAGCGGCCAGATGATTGCTGCTGATCTGGAGCAGGGCACGGTCTTTTTCCCCCGCGATATCGATCGCTACCTGATGGAGTCGCAGCCGTACAACCAGTGGTTGACCGAGCACACCCACTACCTGCTGGAGTTCATCGAGCGACAGTTTGAAGACCTTTCCGATTACCGCTACGCCAACCTGGAAAATCTGCAGCGTTACCACAATGTCACCAGCGAGGTGGTCGACCTGGTGATCAGGCCGATGATGCAGGAAGGCAAGGAACCGGTTGGTTCCATGGGGGATGATTGCCCACCGGCGGCGTTCTCCAAAACCCAGCGGAATTTCTGTGATTTCTTCAAGCAGAAGTTTGCCCAGGTCACCAACCCGCCGATCGACCCGCTGCGCGAAAAAGCGGTCATGTCAACCACGATCGGTTTCGGTGGTATCGGTAACCCGCTGATCGAAACCAAAGACCGCGCACGACGCTTGAAAAACATCTCGCCGATCCTCTCTTACGATATTTTCCAGGCTCTCCTCTCCTTTGGCGATCCGGAAATGCCGCGTTTTGAAGCCTGTTACAGGCACGCCAATTTCAGTACCTGCTTTAGCCGGGAGTTGTCGCAATCCCTGCAGCAGCTTGGTGAAAAAGTTGTCACCGCAGTGCGTGATGAAGGGATCCGGGTGGTGATCCTCGATGATCGTGCCCTGTCTGCTGAACAGAAGGTCATACCGATGGCCATGGCGGTCGGCTACATCAACCAACAACTGTTCAAAGCCAGGCAGCGCCACCATGTCACCATCGTCGCCTGTACCGCCGAGGTGCTTGAACCTCATTCTGCCTCTGTCCTGATCGGCTACGGCACCCTGGCCATCTACCCCTGGTTGCTCTACGCCAGCGGCTTGCAGCTCTGCGAAAAACAGGAACTGGCGGTCAAAGAGGTCCGCCAGCAGTTAAAAAATATCTACGCAGCCCTGACCAAAGGGATCCTGAAGATCATGTCGAAGATGGGGATCAGTTCTGTCTCCAGCTACCGCAATGCCGCTCTGTTCGATGTTATCGGCCTCAGTGAAGAGCTGGTCAACAGCTGTTTCACCGGCTCGGCGGCCCTGCTGCCGGGCCTCGGCTACGGCGATATTGAAAAGCGGGTCGAACAGGTCCACCGCAAGGTCTTTACCGAAACATTCATGCTGCCGGTCTACCCGCTGGAGATCGGCGGTTTTTACCGTGACAACCCCGGGTTCGAGTATCACGATTTCAATGCAAAAATTGTCACCCAGATGCATCGCTTCGCCGAGGTGCGCAGCCGCAAGGAGTATCTGAAATTCCGCGAAATGATCGGCAGCCGTGGCTTCATGTTTATCCGCGATGGCTTGACCTTCAGCAGTCCGAATCCGCCGATTTCCCTTGCGAGGGTCGAGCCGATCAAGGCGATCACTCGCCGCTTCGATTCAGCGGCCATGTCGTTGGGCGCCCTGTCCCCGGAAGCACACGAAGCCCTGGCCGAAGCGATGAACCTCCTCGGCGGAGCCTCCAACTGCGGCGAAGGGGGGGAAGATCCGACCCGCTTCAAAACCCTGCGCAACAGTAAGATTAAGCAGATCGCCTCGGGCCGCTTCGGCGTCACCCCCGCCTATCTGCGCAACGCCGAAGAGATCCAGATCAAGCTGGCTCAGGGAGCCAAGCCGGGGGAAGGGGGTCAACTGCCGGGGGAAAAGGTCACGCCGCTGATCGCCGGCCTGCGCTTTACCGTCCCTGGTGTCACCCTGATTTCACCGCCGCCGCACCACGATATCTACTCGATCGAGGACTTGGCACAGCTGATCTTCGACCTGAAGCAGGTCAACCCGGAGGCGATCATCAGTGTCAAACTGGTCTCCACCGCGGGAGTCGGCACTATTGCCACGGGGGTCGCCAAGGCTTACGCAGACAAGATTGTCATTTCCGGAGGCGATGGCGGTACCGGCGCCGCCCCGTTCAGTTCGATCAAGTCCGCCGGCAACCCCTGGGAATTGGGGCTGACTGAAGCGCACCAGAGTCTCAAAGCCAACGATCTGCGTGAACTAGTCACACTGCAAACCGACGGCGGCCTGAAAATCGGTCGCGACGTGGTCAAAGCCGCCATGATGGGCGCCGAGTGTTTCGGCTTCGGCACCCCGCTGCTGGTCATCCTCGGCTGCAAAATCCTCCGCGTCTGCCACCTGAATCGCTGCACCGTCGGTGTCGCCACCCAAGACGAAAATCTGCGAGCCCATTACCAGGGGACAGTCGAGAAGGTCATCAGCTACCTGGAAAATGTCGCTGAAGATGTCCGTGAAATTCTCGCTGAGCTCGGTTTCAGATCTCTGGATGAGATCATCGGCCGCGTCGATCTGTTGCAACAGGTCGAC
>JADFVC010000395.1 GCA_015222355.1 Chloroflexota bacterium
ATATTCGAGCAACGGTTTGTCGTCTTCGTTTTTGATGGTGCGCCAGGGGAGAAAACGCTCCTTGTTGGCGGTCAGCGAACCGAGTCGTGCAGTCAAACCATCGGAGATTACCAACGCTTCGTTGCAGACGAACAGGTCGGCAATTTCATCCTTGTAGGTTTGCAACTGGTTGTAGGCCGACCACACATCGGCGTTTTCATCAGCGGGGTTCTTCAGCTCGATCACCGCAATCGGCAGACCGTTGATGAAAACGACGATATCGGGGCGGCGAAGCTGCTTGCTCCCCTGTACGGTGAACTGATTGACCACCAGGAACTGGTTCTTATCGACGTTTTGAAAGTCGATCAGTTGTACGTGATCAGCCTTCGTTTCGTCGCCTTCACGGTATTCGACCGGAACCCCTTCGAGTAAAAGCTTGTGGAATGTGCGATTGTTATGAATAAGAACCGGGGATTCCGGCTTGGTGACGACCAGGGCGGCTTCTTCCAAGGTTTCAAGGGGGATATGAGGGTTGATCTCTTGCAGAGATGAGATCAGGCGACCAACCAGGACGACTTGCTGATAATCGCTGCGTTCTGGGCTGTCGCCGTCGTGGGCGATATCGGGGCCATAGGCGTAATCGTAGCCACCGAGGCGAAACCAATCGAGGCAGAGTTGTTCGAGATGGTCTTCGTTAATCATCAACGATCTCCCAATATCCACCTTTGGCAGGGCCAACTCTTTTGAGCCGTTTCAACTGACGCAATTCGCGGATTGCCCGCTCTATAGTACTTTCTGATTTCCCCAATTTAACGGCAAGCGCCGGGATAGTCAGCGTTGGAGTGACGTTCAACAGTTCAAGAATTTTCCCCGTCATTTTCCCCGTCATTTTCCCCGTCATTTTCGGAGTCAACTCTTCGTTTGCAGACTCTGTCCAGGTCATTTCCAGCCGGGTCTGTTCGTAAGGCTCAAAGGTATCACCAAGGTGCAATCCTCCTCCGGCCCGTTCCCATCCCTGGCGAATCTTCGGCAAACCCGATCCCGCCCGTTCGCCCAGTCCGATCATCAGAAACATCTGGTGCAAAGTACGGTTGCGGCAATCGCTCTCACCGCCTTGCAAGGCCGTTTCTACAGGCACGCGCATGCGCCCCGGATTGCGGAAGATGAACCCTTGCGGCTGCTTGATAACCTGCACGGATGCCCGCCCCGTATAATCTGCATGAACCAGGGAATTCACCAGCGCCTCGCGTAGCGCCCGGTGCACCGGGGTATCGTCCTGGCGCACATCACCCTTGAGTGCGAAGGGCACTTTCAGGTCGGCCACCACTTTGCGCACCACCCGGCGGTAAAAATCGAACAGATTGCCGGACCAGGTCCCATCGGGCACGACTCGGTCCAGCCAACGGGTTTCCGTCCCCGCTTCCGGCTGTTCCTGATAATCCACAAAGTAGTAAGGGACTGCTTCCTGAATGGCCGGCCACTGCCCAAACATCAGCAGTCCGGCCACGGTCAGGCCCTCTGCTCCACTCGTACGGTCATGTCGCCACCCACCCAGCGAACGCAGAAAGAGCAGATCATCGAGAGCCGTCCAGGGGTGATCGGGTTTATGGGCGGAGAGCATGTTGCGATAGGAGTGCAGGCTGTCCAGGTCAAGTTCGCCGAGTCCATAACCGCTCAGGATATGGTTGTCCCGAACGTCCTCCACCTGCTCGGCCAGCATGCGCCGCACGGTTTCTTCATCGGCGAGGCAATCGGAACTGTTCAGCCGACGGTAGGTGCCGGTCAGGGGATTCCCCCGCAGGTAGACCGGCTGTTGCTTTCGGGCTGCCCTGGGCACATGCACCCGCACCACAGCGAGACCTTCGATTTTGAGCACCTGAACCAACGACTCGGTCAGCAGGTTGGCGCTAACCTTTTGCGGATTGTTCAGACTCGTCCACAGGTCGTTCAGAACCTTGACGGTATCCTCGACCCCTGCCACTTCGAATTGATGGTTCTTTTTCTCTCGCACGCCCAACAGAATATCGCCGCCGTAGCTGTTGGCGAATGCGCTGTAGGTTTCCCAGAAATCCTTGGGCAGTTCCCCCTTACCATCCTTGCCAGCAGCCAGCTTGCATTCGACCTCGAAATTTTCCCGCAGGGCGGCAATGTCGTCGAGGGTGGTGATTTCTAGCATGGGACGACCTCGGCAAATTCGTGGAGATTGATTTTTTGCATGGAAGGAATCAGGGGACCCGACACCACCACTTGCTTATAGCTTTGCTGCCCCGGCACGTCGCCGTCCTGGACGAAGTGAGGGCCGTAGCCTTGGGCGCAGGACCTGTCGCGGCAGAGTTGTTCGATGTGGTCTTCAGTTATCTTTGTCATAATTCGATCCCCCTTGCCCCCTCCCAACAGATTTCCTTGATGCAGCAGTAGACCCAACCAGAGACGGTTTTGGTATCTTTTAGGATTTTTCCAAACTTCTCAGGTTCAAGCTGCGTGCGAATATTATCAATCACATCTGAAGAAATGCCCTCTTTACCTAAGGATTTGAGCGCCTGTACAATCAAACCGCTTTCACGATGCTTGAAACCGATCTCTTTCAAAGCTGTTTTTTTAAATTCCAACTTGTAGCTGCTAATGGCATATTTACGATTCGGCCCGTCAGAAAGGTAGACGTATTTCCCGGGCACCTGAGTCGAAAGCCCCAGCAGATTCAGCGCGGCGTCACCGCTGGGCTGAATACGCCAGTTGAACTTGCGGGCGAAGGCCCACGCCACTTGGTCAAAATCGGGGCTCAATTCCTGCCCGAGCAGGTCGCTGTATTTCGGATAGTCGTACATCCCCCGACAGATGCGGCGGATCTTCCCCTGTTTGGTCAGTTCGGACAGCGCCTTGTCGATATTGACGCTGCCAAATTCGGCGCTGAAATCTTTCGCAAAAAAAACCCAACCCCTTCCACGGCCATATATTCTATAAAGTATTTTATTTTCAGTTGATTGCATATTTTTGCCTGTAAATTTTTTCAGAAAAAAATATCACTTTTTCTGAAAATTAGACAGGATTTTTTCATTGACAAAAATAACCGTAAAAGCTAATTATCCTGTCAGGGACTGGGGATACCCGGTCGGCTTAAGGCTTCGGCGGATACGCCGTGGCCTTTTGTTTTTAGTGTGCCCGTCTTGACTGGAATTTCAGTATTGTGTCCCCGGAATTTCTTAGTACTCATTTTTGTCTCCGTTTTATTAGTTTCGCGTAGCTTTAGATAATTATATTAAATCTTTTAGTTTAGCTATTTGCTCGTCGGTTGATTTTCTTTCCCAATCTGCCTCTACCAAAGACAAGGCATATTGCTTTAATTTATTGTAGTTTTCTTCATCGCCTAAGCCGAAGAATGCTTCTTCTAGAGTTGCTACAACCCAATATTTGTCGCCTCTATCGTCGAATTTATCTTGTCTTATCTTCAGACAAATATCAACAACTTGTTGTCTAATGCGTTTGGCAAGTACTTTGTCCGTCACAGCCTCATCGCCAGTACTATCTTTAGCTCGGACGTTTAACAAGAAAGCAAGATTAATCC
>JADFVC010000396.1 GCA_015222355.1 Chloroflexota bacterium
AGACCGTATTTTTTCAATTTACGATAGACAGTCGCCATGTTCATGTCGGCTTTTTTCGCTGCTTCTTCAATATTCCCATCGACCGAGCTGAGCAGTTGTCGCAGGTAATCAATCTCAAAGCGTGCCAGGGCGTTATTGTAATCATCACTGCCAACTGAAACTTCTTCTGTTTCAATAAACTGAGCCAGGGTTGCCAGGCTGATCTGTTGTTCCGTTTCAATCGTTATGCAAGCTTCAATGACATTTTTCAGTTGCCGGATATTACCGGGCCATGAATATTCGCTTGCCGCACGTTGTGCTTCCGGAGAGAGACCGCCGATATCAGTCTTGAACTTTTTGTTCTGTTGGACAATAAAGTGCGCTGCCAACAGCGGTATATCCGGCCGACGTTGGCGCAGCGGCGGCAGGTGCAGGTTGATTACATTGAGTCGGTAGAAGAGATCCTCGCGAAAAGTCCCTCGCTCGATCTCTTTCTCCAGATCGGAATTGGTTGCCGAGATCAATCTGACATCAACCTGGGTCGAGCTGGTATCGCCGATCCGCCTGAATTCCTGTTCCTGTAGAAACCGCAACAGAGTCTTTTGCACAGTCAACGGTAGATTGCCGATTTCATCCAGAAACAGCGTTCCGCCATCAGCGGCTTTGAGCAGACCATCTTTATCCGTATCGGCCCCGGTGAAAGCACCTTTTTTGTGGCCGAACAGCTCACTTTCCATAACCGAATCAGGAATGGCACCGCAATTGATGGCGATAAAAGGCTGTTCTTTGCGCGGGGAATTGTAATGAATGGCCTGAGCAATCAGTTCCTTCCCGGTTCCTGATTCTCCGCTGATCAGAACCGAGGTGTCGCGGACAGAAACTTTTTCCACTTTGTCGAGCAATTGTTGCAACACTGTCGAGGCGCCGACAATGTTGTCAAAATTGAATTTTCCCGCCAGTTCCTGGCGCAATTTCTGATTTTCCGTCATCAACTGATTGTGATTCAAAGCATTGCGCACCCGGAACAGCAGTTCGTCCGGCTCAAAGGGTTTTGTCAGCATGTCATAGGCACCCCTGCGCAACGCCTGGATCGACATTTCCACCGTGGCAAAGGCGGTAATCATGATGACCGGGATATCCGGTTCGCAGACTTTAATTCTTTGCAGAACTTCGAGGCCATCAATTCCGGGCATTTTAATGTCGCTGATGACCAGATCCCAAATGTTGGGTCGGAACAGATCGACTGCTTCCTGCGGATCATTAAAGGTACGGACGGCATGACCATCATCCATCAGCACGGCGGACATCATCCGGCAGAGTCCTTCTTCATCGTCGATGACCATAATTTTTTTAGCTGACATGACATGATCCTAAACTTCTGCCGGGGAGGAATTCAATTTCCTTCCCGCGTGTTTAATATTGATGCACTCGCAAAAAGTCATGAGATGGCTATGCCATCAATATTCTTCCCGCACCAGAGGCAGGCAAATGACAACCGTCGTTCCCTTTCCGGTTTCGGAATCGATAAAAATTTTTCCCTGATGCATATCGATAATCTGTTTGGTGATGGCCAGTCCTAAACCGGTTCCACGTGTTTTGGTGGTGAAAAACGGCTCAAAAATCTTCTCCAGGTTTTCTTCAGAAATTCCTTCGCCGTCGTCGGCAAACTCGATACGGACATATTGCTCTTTATCAAGGCTGGTCATAACCCTGATCTCCCCTCCTTCAGCAGACGCTGAAGCGGCATTGAGCAACAGATTGATAGCGACCTGGCGAAGCTGATCCGCGTCAGCTGAAATTATCGGGATATCCGCAGAAAAGTTCTGGACGATTTCAACATGATAAAGGTCGGTATGGTTTCCGGCAAAATCGATGATCTGATTCAGCAACAGGTTTATATCGGTCGGTTCAAGAACTGGTTTTGGTGTCCGCGAATAACTGAGCAGGTTCTGGACGATTTTTTTACAACGTTTACTTTCCCGCTTGATTTCACGGATGAAAGTGAAGTTGGGATCGTCCTCCGCTATCTTTTTTTCCAGATAGCCGGCATAGCCGAGGATGACACCGAGAGGATTGTTGATTTCGTGAGCAACTCCCGAGGAAAGTACCCCGAGCGAAGCCATTTTCCCCTGTTGGGCGAGGGCTTCTTCCAGTTTTTTGTTCTTCTGCAACATCCGGGTCATACGGTTGAAGGCAATCGCCAGCTCTCCCAGTTCATCGTGACCTTCCACCGGCATCTGCTCATCCAAACGCCCTAGCTTGACCCGGCGGATCACGGTAATCATTTTTTGAATCGGATCGGTCATAACTTTAGAGGCCATGAATAGAAGGACAACGGTAATCAATCCGATCAGTAACGGCAGCAGCAGCACATGCACGGCAATCCGCCATTTGAGATCATTCGCTGCCTGAGAGAATTCATCTTCGTAACTACCGACGGCGACAACCCAGTCCCAAGGTTCAAAATAGCGGTAACGGACAATCTTCATCCGGGCTGTTTCTTCCCCGACATTACGCCAGGGATAGCGGATCCAGCCATCCTTTTTCGCCGCCATTTCGGCAATAAAAGCCCGGCCGTCAGTATCGCGAGCAGACAGGACATTGCTCCCTTCGGCATCGGGATGAATGGTCAGGGTCCCGTTGCTGGACATGCAATAGATGTAGCCGGTTTTTCCGACTCTTTTATTTTTGATCTGTTGGGCCAGAGAAGCCAGAGCCATTTTTTCGAATTCTGGATCATCGTAGGTTTCATCCAGATATCCTCCGGCAGCGATAATCCAGTCCCACTCGGGACAGTAGCGGTAGGCAACGATTTTGCGCCGGGGACGATTGTCTCCCAGTTGCTCATTGTGCCATGGGTAGATGGCATAGAGGACTTCAGTCGGTTTGGAAGCCAGTGCCTGTTCGATAAGTTCACGGATAAAAAAGCGGCCTTCTTCATCCTGGGCATCAATGATATTTTCCCCTTCACGGGCCGGATGAGCAGCCAAGACTCCCTTGACGGTGATGGCAAACAGATAACCGCTGCCGCCGATACTGACCTCTTTAAAGCTGTTGCGGACTGTTTGTCGGGCCGTTGCCAGATCGGTAATCCCTGCGGCAAGCTGACGTTGTTGTTCATTGATCAGGTTATAGGCCAGATCAACCAGGGTTTTCATCTCCTGACGGACGATCTTTTTTTTATCCTCTCGGTAGACTTCAAACTGACGGTAATGACCATCCAACAGGTCAAGAGTGAAACTGGCCATGTGCTCAAGATCGACTTTGCCGGCGGCTATCAATCCGTCATAGGCCTGGTTGGTTGCTATATAACCGATGGTTCCACCGAGCAGAATGATCGGAATGATCACCAGTGGCAGGATGACCACCAGCATTTTCCTGCGGATTTTCAGGTTCTTGAAAAAATTGAAAGGATGGCGACTCATGCTCACTCACAGGGTTTGGAGAGAATCTGCAAAGTATATGGGAGTTTATAACATAAGTTGGATGGCAAGGGGGAGATCGTCCTCCAAAATTATCAGGAAGGATATTTATCTCTGCCGCTGCAAGACGGAAAAAAGGTAACGTTCTCCCTTTTCCACCAATGTCAGCGTACTGAACGGGGAAAACTGGCCCGGCGGTAATTCCGGGAAACAACGATCTCCGACAAAATTACGCTGGAGTTCCGTGAGATAGATCTTTTCCGCCAGCGGGAGTGCCTGCCGATAGATTTCTGCCCCGCCACAGATGAACAACTCATCCCGATCTGCCGTCGCCAATCCCGCTTGCAGGTTATTCACAACCTGACAGCCCTGGGCTCGGTATTCCGGATTATAACTGAGAACGATCATCTGCCGTCCCGGCAGCGGCCGCCCGATCGACTCGAAGGTTTTGCGCCCCATCAGCAAACTCTGCCCCATGGTCAGCTGTTTGAAACGCTGCAGTTCTTCTGGCAAATCCCAAGGCATCCGGCCGGCAATGCCGATGACCCGGTTTTTTGCCATGGCGACAATCAACGAAATCAGCAACGGTCCACCCCGCTTGCGCGACCCTTGTCGACAGTGGTCCGTCGAACCGGATAGCGCTCGAAAAAGCTTTGCGGCAAAACTTTGAGCAACAGGCCGATCTGATCGACCACACCCCACCGTTGCAAAAAACGGGTGACAATGCTAATCGGGATAATGATTTTAAACAGCTCGTCGCTGGTTCGCAGCGCATCGTGCAGCCGATCCGGAAAAGGCTGCCGCAGGGTCTTCAACATTCTCTAAACCCTTGACTGTTTGCCGCTGACTTCGGCAATCAGCAGTTTGAAAACGGTCGTTACCTTGATGGCTTTTTCCGGGTAGGTAAATTCCCCGTCAGTATACTGGGCCATAATGATGTCGAGAGCTCGGCGTTTTTCCTCCGAAGATTCGACAAACTCGACCCGGCCGTGGCCGATCAGACTGCGATAGCGAGTGCTCCAGTTACAAGCCGCCTCTCCTTCAATCATCCCCAGGTCGATATCGATTTCAAAACCCGCCTGTGGGTTCTTGTGCAGCAAGTCTATTTTGCGCCCCGCCCCGGCCGCATGAAAATAGAGGACATTTTCCCGGTAGCCATAACTGAGCGGCACAATATAGGGGGCGGGATCGGCTGAAAGTGCCAGGCGGCAGACCTGTCCGGCGGCAAAAATCTCTTTCAGCTCAGCGTGGTCGGTCACGGCTTTTTCATGTCGACGCATTCAGTCATCCCCTATTTGATGCACTCGCAAAAGTCATGAGATGGCTAAGCAAAAATTTCGCCATCCTATTTGCGAAACAACCACATGAGTAACGAAATCAGGCCGCTGACCAGCAGCATACTGGTGATCGGAAAGAAAATTTTCAGGCCTGGCTTATCGATGACAATATCGCCCGGCAACCGGCCAAAAGGGAGTTTGCTCAGCCAGGGCCAGAGCAGCCCGGCCAACCCAATGACGATACCCAGAACAATCAGGTTTTTTTGCATGGCACAAACCTCGTACAGCAATCATGCACGACGCCAGGAGGCTATCGGACTATCCGGGTCGTCCCTTCTGTGTATATTTCGACACATCGGGGTCGGTAAATATCGGGTCCATGCGAATCTCCTGAAGCAAAAATCCAGTTTGTCAGCTTAACAGAAAATAACGGGAAAGGCTCTCAGTATAACGCTTCAACCGTTGGATCTTCAACCGGACATCCCCACCCCGGCGATGGGTTCTGAGCACTCGGGACAGCACCCATTTCCTCCGATACTGTTGGCGACAAACCGGTAACCGCTGTGCCGAATCAACAGCTTGGCACAATGAGAGCAATGCGTCGTCACCTCTTCAGCCAGATTTCCCGGGTAGCAATAAAAAACCTGATTAGCGCTAATCAGGACAGTAAATGAGCGGACCCTTTGCAGGTGTCCGCTCATTTACTGCTGCTGTTGTGCATCTCAGGTAAAATCAGAAGCTGAAGCCTTGTCCGCGCTGACCTTTCCCGGCCCCGCCGCGGGTATTCTGGATCTTTTCCGCTTTTTCCTGTTGCTCAGAGGTCAGAATCGCATAGAGTTCCTGCTTCATTTTCGCCCGCTCAACCAGCCGGTCAGCCTGAAATTCAGCCCGTTTGGCAACGTTGCTGCGGATGGTCGCCTCATCAAGGGCTCCGTTCTGCATGGCGGCGCGGCGCTCATCGCGCCCGGCCCGCATTTCGTCACGAACGGCCCGGCGCTTCTGCCACTGCTGGTTGAACAGGGCAGCGATCTCTTGTTCCTGGCTGTCACTCAGGTCAAGGATGGCATCCATCCGCGCCAGGCGATTCTCAACCCGTTGCGCGTGCTGCTGCTCGGTCATCATCCCCTGTCCCTTGTTTTTGCAGTTGTTGTCGTAGCCGAAACCATAGGGCTTTGCGATGGCAATACTGCCGGTGATCAGGATCCCAATTAGAATTGCCGGAATAATAAAGCTCTTTTTCATCTCTTATCTCCTTTTGGTTGCTGCGGGCCGCCCCGCTCGTTTTTGATGATTTGACTATAGAGAAAAGAATCTAAAGAGTGGGTTAAGAGCTGTTGCGATTGTGTAAAGTTGTGTTAAATGCTGATCTATCTGTAAAATGGACGAACCGTATTTTCTTGCTGCAGAGGAAGGGGTGCCGATGAAACTGAGTGACGAATTGTTCAAGACCCTGCCGATTCTGCTCGGCATCCTGCTACACCCTGCGCTGGTCTGCGCTGCCTTGGAACACATGTACCTCTACTTCCCCGACCGCGAAATAATCATGACCCCGGCGACCATGCGCCTGGAATTTGAAGATGTCTTTTTCCGCGCCGCCGACGGCACTGAACTGCACGGCTGGTACCTGCCGGGCGGAACAGACCAGCCGCTGGTGGTCTTCTGCCACGGCAACGCCGGCAACATCTCCCACCGGGTCGACAACCTGCGCCTGTTGCGCGAACTGGGACTGGCGGTGTTCATCTTCGATTACCGCGGTTACGGCCAAAGTGAAGGGAAGGCGAGTGAGGCCGGCACCTACGACGACATGCGCGGTGCGTTAAATTGGCTGCTAGAAAAAGGCTGGACTCCGGAGAGAATGATCTACTTCGGCCGCTCGGTCGGTGCCGGCGTTGCCCTGCAACTGGCGCTGGAACAGCCCCCGGCCGGGCTGGTGCTGGAATCCCCCTACACCTCGATCAGGGCGATGGGGCGGCACCACTATCCGCTGCTCTGGCTGCTGGCCGGTTGGGCGCTCGATGCCCGCTACGACAACCTGGCGAAGATCGGGCAGTTGCAGGTACCGCTGCTGATCTTCCACGGCGATCGCGATAATATCGTCCCGCAGCGGCTGGGGAAAAAATTGTTCGAGCATGCGCCGCAGCCGAAACAATTTTACTCCATCCCGCGTGCCGGGCATAACAATACTTACGATGTCGGTGGAGAAGAGTACTGGCAACAGTGGCGGGAATTTATCCTCACAACCATCAAAGGTCATAGAACACCATAGATATGCTAGACTTGTTCCCATCCGGAAACTCCGGATGGGAACTGGTAGGTTTCCGAATGGGCACTAAACTTCTCTTGTCCTGAGTCAATCCGAAAGAGAGCGGAGCTGAACATGACACGATGGAAAAAAATATCGCTGATAAGTGTCGGCACAATTCTCGGCATACTGTTGCTGTCAATGCTGGTCGTCCCCTGGCAGATCAAGAAACAGGGCAGCGCCTGGTTCACCGAAAATACCAAGCGCACCCTGAGCATCGAAAAAGCCTTTTTTAACCCTTTTACCCTGACCGTTGAAATAACCGGGCTGAAACTGACCGAACAGGAGAGCGAACAACCCTTTGTCAGTTTTGACCGTCTGAACCTCTCCGGCAGCGTCCGTTCAATAATCGACCAGGCGATCATTCTCGACCGGGTCGAGCTGGATAACCCCTTTGTTAATATCGAACTGCTCGGCAAGCAGGAATTCAACTTTTCCGATTTTACCCGGATGGGAAACGATAACTCTGAAGCAATCTCCACTGCAGCGAAAAAGCCGCTGCATTTTTCGCTGAACAATATTATGCTGACCGGCGGCAGCATCGATTTTACCGATCAAACTTCGGAGAAAAAGTCGCAGCACAAGATTCGTGAACTGACCCTGCGCGTTCCTTTTATCGGCAACATCCCTTGCCTGACCGATGAGTATGTCGAGCCATTCCTCTACATGCTCCTGAACGGCTCGGAAATTCGCGCTAATGGACAACTGAAGCCGTTTCACGACTCACTTGAGACCAACCTTTATCTGACCCTTGATATGGTCGATCTGGCCTATTACGCATTCCATTCACCAATTCCGCTGCCGGTTGAAATCAAATCGGGCATCCTCGATGCCCACATCGATCTAGCTTACCGGATATCCGGCACTGAACAGCCAAAACTGTTACTCGGCGGCGAACTGGCGCTCTCCGATATTGATATCCGTGAGCTGGATGGCAAAGAACTGTTCCGCATGCCGACCCTGGTCCTCGATCTTGATTGGGCGGATCTGTTTCAGCAGGATTTCAACCTGCACTCTCTGGAGATCTATGAACCACAACTTTACGTTGACCGTGACCGGAATGGCCGCTGGAACTTCCAGCAGCTGATCCCGGCGCAATCAACCGAAAGCCTTCCGGAAGTTCCAGCGGAAAGCAAAGCAACACCAACGCTCCCTTTGCTCAAAATAGAACAGCTGGAGCTGATTGCTGGGCAGGTCCATTTTCGGGATGATTTTCCTCCAGAAGGTTTTTCCGAAGAGGTGCGCGGCATTAATTTACAGTTAACAGATGTTTCGACCCATTATGAGCAAAAAACCAAGCTGACATTTAAAATGCGGACGGATCGTGAACTGGCGACAGAAATCACCGGCAAAGTCGGCATCAACCCACCGACCGCCGATCTTGATCTGCGGGTGAACGGCATCCCGCTCAAGCCCTACTATCCCTACCTGGCCGAATTCCTGACGGCTCCGGTGGAAGGTAACCTGAATCTGGCCAGTCGTGTCCAGTATGGTGCCGATGGCAATGTTCAGCTGCAACAGGTCCAGTTGGCTCTGCACGAGCTGAAGGTTCCTTTCGGCGGCAAAGATGCTTTCAGCTTGACCGATCTGGCCATAACCGACGGTAGTTTCGATCTGCACCAGCAGCAACTGTCCCTGGACTCCGTCCGTCTCACCGGGGGTGATCTACGCGCCACACGCCTGGCTGACGGCAGCCTGTCCCCTCTCAAGCTGCTGCGCCCGCAACCGGCCGCAGCAGCCCCGCCGACAGCGGATGACAAAAAAGCTGCCCAGCCATTTGAAGTCAAGGTCGGAAAGGTTGATCTCGAACAATTCAAGCTGCTGTTGACCGATGCCGGCCCGGCAAAAAAACCGCAACTGAAAATAGACGAACTGGATGTCAGTCTGGAGAATCTGGCCTACCCTCAATCTGCACAGAGTCCGTTCTCCCTGAAAGCCAAAATGGGGAAACGCGGCAGTATTGCGCTCACCGGGACACTGGCCCACACCCCCCTGCGGGTGCAGGCACAGACGCAGGTCAAGGCCTTGCCGTTGGCCGATTTCAACGATTTCCTGCCGGAGAACGTCAAAGTCAGCCTGAAGGACGGCAAACTCTACACGACGATGGCTGTCAACCTGAAAGAGCAACCCGAAGCGTTTACAGGCAGCTTCGGCGGACGGATCGCTATCAGCGATTTCAACCTGCGTGACCCGCTCAGCAAAGGGGAACTACTGACCTGGGAAAATCTTAACCTGGAGGGGATCAAGGGGGAAATTTCCCCGTTCAAACTGGAGATCAAGGAAGTTGCCCTCAGCAACTACCTGGCAAATATCCAGATCAATCCCGAGGGGCGGATCAACCTGACCAGCATAACTGCCGCAGAACAACAGGAAGAGACTGCGGAACCGGAAGAATCTGCCAAAGAACCGACCGGCAAAAAAGTTGCCGTGGCTGAGGATTCTTCTGCATCAGAGCCGCCACCGGATATCCGTATCGATGCTGTCACCTTGCAAGGGGGCACGGTTTCTTTTACCGACCGCTCGATGCCGAATATCTTCAGTGCCACCATGTATGAGTTGGGTGGCCGGATCACCGGACTGGCGTCTGATGAGCAGATGCAGGCCGACGTCGATCTGCGTGGCGAGTTGGAAAACCACTCACCCTTGACCATCATCGGGAAACTGAATCCACTCAGCAAAGACCTCTATGCCGACTTGACCATCCACTTTAAAGACATCGACCTGACGCCGATGACCCCCTATTCCGGCACTTACCTGGGTTATGTCATCGACAAAGGAAAACTCTATCTCGATTTGAGCTACCATATCGAACACCGGAAAATTAAAGCCGAGAACAACATCATGATCGATCAGTTCACCTTCGGTGACCCGGTGAAAAGCGATAAAGCAACCTCATTGCCGGTGGGGCTGGCGATCGCCCTGCTGAAAGACAGCAACGACGAGATCCATCTGGATATACCGATTTCCGGCGACCTGAACGATCCTGCCTTCAGCATCATGGGCACGGTTTTCACCATGCTGAAAAACCTGCTGGTCAAAGCGGCCACCTCCCCCTTCTCTCTGCTGGCGTCTATGCTCGGCGGTGAAGGTGAGGATTTCACCAGCCTGACTTTCGCCGGCGGCATCGCCCGGCTGGACGAAAAACAGCAGGAAACCCTCGGCAAGCTGGCGGACATGTTGACCAAGCGCCCTTCTCTGACCCTGGAGATCAGTGCCTTTGCTGACCCGGACAAGGATCCGGAAGGCTACCGTCGGGATCAATTGCAGCAACTGCTGAGCGCCGCCAAGTGGCGCGAATTGAAAGAGGATGACCAGGCCCGGGAGAGCCGCGAAGAGGTCAGTATCAGCGCGGAAGAATACCCGAAATACCTGTTGACCGTATATAAAGAAGCCGAATTTCCCCGGCCGCGTAATTTTATCGGCATGCTGAAAAAGCTTCCCGGCGAGGAGATGGAAAAGCTGTTACTGGCCAATATCCGCGCCGAGGATGAACAGCTACAGGCCCTGGCGCAGGCCCGTGCTCAGGTGGTACGCGATACCCTGATCGCCGCGGCTGAAGAGATCAAGCCGCGTATTTTCCTGAAAACCGTCGACATTTTTCAGCCACCCGAAAAGGGCGTTGCCAGCCGGGTCGAATTTGCCATCAGCAGCAAATGATGAGCTTAAAAGTTAAATATTATTGAGCCGGTGGTTATTTATGCGCAAGGATCGCCCCTGCCGCAGAATTTTCTTGTTTCATCACCGGAGCATTAACTCTTGCCAAAGAAGAAATATGGCGTATAATGCGACTGAAATGGTCAGATATTCAAGTGGACCTTACAGACAAGGGGGACGTTATGCGGATCGATATCGTTTGCAAACCGGATCAACCGGACGCCTGCCGAGGAACCGTGAAAAATGTTCGGGAGGCTCTCGACCGGCTGGGAGTTGAAGCTGAGGTGCATCAGTTCAGCGATACACGCAAGATGATAGATAACCGGATCTACGTGGTCCCGGCATTGCTGATTGATGACCAGCTGCGGATTGCCGGCCGGATTCCCGAGGTGGATGAGATTGTCAACTTTCTGACTGAGCGACCGCGCTACCTGAAGGAGGTGGCCGAGGTCGCCTGAGTCCATTAGCTGAAAAATTCAACAAGTCTAAAGG
>JADFVC010000397.1 GCA_015222355.1 Chloroflexota bacterium
AAGTGTAAAAGAGGAAATCAACAACGAACATAACCTATCTAAGCTTATTCAGTGGTTGACAGAAAGACTGAGTATCGTTGAACCAGAAGACCCTTTCGACAAAAAAATTATTAAAACCATAAATCAATTGCATTCTGTCGACCCAAACGGTCAAACCTTTCGTTATCCCTTTAGGCAAAACGGATCCCTAACCCTCCAAAAACAGAAACATTATGATATTGAAATCATCAGAAGGCGAATGGAAGACGTTTATTTTTATTTAGGAGGAGCAGATTCTTTTCTAGGGAACAATATAGACCTTGCCACAGAATGGCTTGCAGAGCTGAACAGTAGTTTGTCTGATTTGGATAATGGGTATTAAAAAGGCGGTCTAACGAATAAGGATAGATAGCGCGAGGAATGAGCCGCGATCTTGTCCTGTGGTTGGACAAGCCCGGTCACATTTACTTCATAAGCAAATAGCCAATGTGCCGAGAACCAGCACACTTTTTCTGGGACGAGCAGGGGCCTTCACCTGCCAATAGATTAAAAAACAAAGACTATGTCATGAGAACTTCTCTTCCTCCTGTTTTTGTGAAGAACAAAAAGAATAAAAAGGGGACGAAGAATGGATTAGTTTTCTTAGAATTGGAGATGTTGTTCTGATGGTTTCTAGTGAAGAAAAAATGAGCAAAAAAGAACTGAAGGCTTGCCGGAAAGAAAAAGCAAGAAAAGCGATATTTGTGCATGAACGGCCTGTTCTTTTACTTGAAGAACTTATTCGACTTCACTTTAGGGCACTAAACACTAAATGGCATCAACTCATTATTCAAGATGATTACGGAAATTTTGAATATGGTGGATTTATTAAAGAGTTGGAGTATTTTTACGAGAATGTATTCATTTCAGAAGTTACAAAAAAAAGAATAGATCTAAGTGTAAACCCAATTGATTTAGAACGTTTTATCTCTCTCTTTTTATCAATATTCGAAAAATTAAAAAATGAGTCAGATAATACATTTGCGTATATTGTCCAAGAAACAACACCTGTTGAGTTTGAGATAAAATGCGCTGATGTTTTGATTTCTTTAGGCTGGACGGCTAGAATAACAAAAGGGACGGGGGATCAAGGTGTTGATGTTATTGCTGAAAAAAACGGTGTTAAGGCTGTTTTGCAGTGTAAAAAATATTCAAATCCTGTTGGTAATAAAGCTGTGCAAGAAGTATATGCTGGTAAGCAACATGAACTTGCTGACATTGCCGCAGTTGTAACGAATTCAACTTTTACAAAATCTGCACAAGAATTAGCTAATACTTGTGATGTTTTACTTTTGCATGTTTCAGAAATTGGGTTTATTGATGATATTGTAAATGACGACTGTGAAAAGAATAGTGGAGAGGAATCCAATTATGATTCAATAATATTACAATTAGAAATTTGTGGTTATCATGTTGAAATAATAAATGAACAGAATTTAAATATTTTAAGGGCTTTTGAGGATGATGTTCCGGTTTTTCATGTGACGGAGACTGGTAGCGGTGACATTCAAATCTGTACAATGAATTATGAAATTGGTTCTTTTCTTGGCAACTGCAAAGAAAAGCTATACGCTATGTTGAGCAATGCTAATAATCAATTGAATGTTTCAAAAGTAGTTACAGATGAGAACGGATTCGTTACCATGAGTGTTTGGTATTTTGGAAAATATGATGATGATAGTTTTCGTAGTTTTGTTCTTATGGCCAAGGAAGATCGCAAAATATTCTTGGGTTATGATTTGGAGAAACTCTCGTACGCAGGGGCAGAGGGGACGTAGTACATAAATCCACAATCGTCTGACATTTTCTTTCCATACCACTACACACAGAAAATCAGGAGAATGAAAGATGTTTCCCATAAATCACTATCAATCAGACATGAAAAGCCCTCAATCACCAGATCGGGGGCTTTTCCTATTTATCGGGATTTGTGAGAATGCCAGATGTCGCGCCAGATGCTGACGACAAAAACTTGTGGAATAACAAACCAGACGGTTCAAGTGGACTGGGTGAACCTGGAATACTGGTGGCAATTCAAATTATCGCTGGCGGCGGCAAGGTCGCTGGCCGATTCATCCAGCACCCGCCTGAGCTCACAGGCGAACCTAGCGTGCTCCAGTGGTTTGACCAGCAGGGCCTTTACGCCGATGCTTCGTGTCTTCTCTTCATTCAGAGAGCCAAGATAGCCGGTGTAGATAATCACCGGGATATCCGGCCGGATCGCCATGATCTCCTGGGCAAGATCCGTCCCCGAGAGCCCCGGCATCGCCTGATCGAGTATGGAAATGAGGGACACTCCCCGTATTTCCCATAAGTCACCATATCCAAAACACTCAAAGGCCCACCTTGCTATCGGGTTGGGCCTTTCTACTTGCTGCCTGTGCGATGGGGAGTGAGCACCGTTAGCAATCAATTCCGATAAGTTGTTTCACAATTCAGCCTCGTAATGCCCATGGATTAATTGAACGCTAAGCTGCCTGTTAGAGGTGTTGTTGGATGACTTTAATGCAGTTACAGCAGATAAAAAATCCAACAATCAGTATGAGAAATCAGCTTGGAATCTGGTTTAACACAGGGCGTACAACGGGGTAAGAATCAAGGAATGATTGCCGGTAGTTAGCCGTTTTGTCCACAGGTTGATAACAGTTGATTCAACAAGATATAGTGTTTAATGAGAGGGGAATCTACTAGATATAGTGTTTTTCTCTATTGCCATACGGATATCTTGTGGTAGCCTTTGTCCCGATGTGCCGCTTGGATTGTCGACTGTGCACACTTTCAGGCAGGGGAATAGAATGAAATTTGTATTATCCCGTTTCGGGTTAAAAAGGGAGAGCCGGCATGGTTGAGTTTATCCGCAAACGTGATGGTCGACTGGTTCCGTTTGAAGAAGAGAAAATTGCCCAGGCGATCATCAAGGCGGTTCAGGCGGTCGGTGGAACTGACCTGCAGAAAGCAGCCGAAATTACCCGTCAGGTCGGTGGTATTCTCTCGGTTCTTTATAAAGAAGACCGGGTACCGACGGTTGAGAATGTTCAGGATCTGGTTGAAAAAATACTCATCGAAAATGGCCATGCCCAGACTGCCAAGGCCTACATTCTCTACCGTAAGCAGCACGAAAATCTGCGTCAGACCAGAGAGTTCATGCGGGAATCGATTGAGGCGATCGATTCTTATCTGGTCAGAGAAGATTGGCGGGTCAATGAAAATGCCAATATGGGATATTCGCTGCAGGGTTTGAACAATCATATCGCTGCCAATATCACCAGCAATTACTGGTTGAATAAAATCTATCCCGACGATGTCGCCCAGGCTCACCGTGAAGGGGGCTTTCATATTCACGACCTGGGGATGTTGTCGGTCTACTGTTGTGGTTGGGATCTGAAAGACCTGTTGCTGAAAGGTTTTACCGGTGCTTACGGTAAGGTGCAGAGTGGTCCGGCCAGGCACTTCCGCACGGCCCTCGGGCAGATCGTCAACTTCTTCTATACCCTGCAGGGGGAAGCGGCCGGGGCCCAGGCCTTCGCTAACTTCGATACCCTGCTGGCGCCTTTTATCGCACAGGATCAGTTGCGTTACGACGAAGTCCAGCAGTGCCTGCAGGAATTTGTTTTCAATATGAACGTGCCGACCCGGGTCGGTTTCCAGACGCCCTTTACCAACATCACCATGGACATGATGGTGCCATCGAACATGGCCAACGAAGCGGTGGTGATCGGTGGCGAGCTGCAGGATCGTTGCTACGGTGAATTCCAGACCGAGATGGATCTGCTCAACCGGGCTTTCTGTGCGGTGATGATGACCGGTGATGTCTCCGGGCGGATCTTCTCCTTCCCGATTCCGACCTATAACATTACCAGTAATCTCGATTGGGAGAGTGATCGGTTGC
Organism: Chloroflexota bacterium; assembly: GCA_015222355.1. Taxonomy (GTDB): domain Bacteria; phylum Desulfobacterota; class Desulfuromonadia; order Desulfuromonadales; family Geopsychrobacteraceae; genus Malonomonas. Next base: position 3,908 of record JADFVC010000397.1, read on the forward strand.
AGCCGGTCTGGGAGATGACCGCCAAGTATGGCATTCCCTATTTCAGTAACTTCGTCAACTCCGACATGGATCCGGAAGATGCCCGTTCCATGTGCTGTCGTCTGCGGCTTGATAACCGCGAGCTGCGGCGGCGCGGCGGCGGTCTGTTCGGCTCCAATCCGTTAACCGGGTCGATCGGCGTGGTGACCATCAACCTGCCGCGGGCTGCTTACCAGTCGGAAGATATAACCGGTTTTTTCGAGCGGATCAGCAGGCTGATGAAACTGGCTTTTGAATCCTTGGAGATTAAGCGTAAGCAGCTGGAGCGGTTTACTGACGACGGACTTTATCCCTACAGTAAATTTTACCTTTCGGCGATCCGCGAGCGTAGTGGCCGCTACTGGGATAACCACTTCTCGACCATCGGTCTGATCGGTATGAACGAGGCTTGCTTGAACCTGCTCGGCAGCGGCATAGAGACCGAACAGGGACAGGCTCTGGCCAAGGCAACTCTCAATTTCATGCGTAAACAGCTGGAAGCTTTCCAGGAAGAGACCGGGCATCTCTATAATCTGGAGGCAACCCCCGCCGAAGGAACCAGTTTCCGGCTGGCCAATCGTGATCGGCAGACCTATCCGGATATCGTGACCGCCGGAACAGACGAACCCTACTACACCAACTCCACTCAGCTTCCAGTCGGGATCACCGAGGATATTTTTGCAGCGCTCAGTCACCAAGACAGCCTGCAGACCCTCTACACCGGGGGGACGGTTTTCCATGGTTTTCTCGGTGAACGTTTGGAAGACTGGCGCAGTGCCCGTTTGCTGGTGAAACGGATTGCCGAGAACTTCCATCTGCCTTATTTCACTCTCAGCCCGACTTTCACCATTTGCCCGGTCCATGGTTACATTGCCGGTGAACATTTTGCTTGTCCCCACCAGCAGGAGGGACGGGCGGCCTGACAACTCCTGTTCATCCGGAAGCTCCGGATGAACAGGATGAACAGGATGAAGTTCCGTATGGGAAACGAGCCGTTTCCGGACGGACACTAACTCAAGAAATGAAAAGCGAGGAGGATTGCTATGGCGACCAAGTGCGACGCAAAAACTGAGGTTTATTCAAGGGTCTGCGGTTTCTTCCGCCCGGTACAACAGTGGAATCGGGGGAAAAAGGAAGAGTTCAAGGATCGCTCCGAGTACAATCTGGCCAACCAGGAGCAGAAAAACTGAGTACTATAGCCGTCAAGGGGTTTCAGGGGACCAGCCTGCTCGATTTTCCCGGGCGGGTTGCCTCACTGATTTTCACCGGGGGCTGTAACCTGACCTGCCCCTTTTGCCATAACCCGGGCCTGGTGCTCGACCCGGGAGCTTTTCCTGATTTTCCAGTTAACGAGTTGCTGGCAGACCTGAAGAAGCGTCAGTCGTTTATCGATGGGGTTGTTATATCGGGCGGAGAACCGACCCTCGATACCGGTCTGCCAGCATTTTTACGTCAGTTGAAAGAACTTGGCCTGCAGGTCAAGCTGGATACCAACGGTTTGTTGCCCGAGGTCATCCATCGCCTGCTCGATGAACAACTGCTTGATTACCTGGCGGTCGATATCAAAACAACACCCGACCGCTATGGCGAACTGCATACCCGGCCGGTTTCTCCCGCCCCCCTGCTGAGGACCATTGAACTGGTCAAGGCGGCTGCCATCGAAACGGAATTCCGTACCACCTGTGTTCCACAACTGGTCGGTGAAGATGAACTCCGGCTGATTGGTGAGCTGTTGCGCGGGGCTCCGCTCTGGGTGTTACAGCAGTTTCTGCCGGAACATTCCTTGGTGGTTGAGTGGCAGGAGCTTTCGGCTTATCCGCCGGGCCAGCTGGAACGGTTGGGGCAGGTCGCCGAGGAGTATGTCGAACGGGTTCTGTTGCGGGGACTCTGAAGCGAAAAGCCAGGGCATTATGACCCTGGCTTTGTCTTGCCAATGTGGATAAGGGTTACTTCAGTATAACCTTGTGACAGAACAGACAGCGACCTTTCGGCGGGTGTTCCGGCGGAAAGGGGACGCCGTCATCGTTGTGGCAGTCGAGACAGAATTTTTCGGCAGCTTTCTTCCCTTTCGCTTTGACAATACCGTAAAAGCGGGCATGGTTCTCATCTTTTGGGACCGGCGAAGTGCTCTCTTCCGGGGCCATCAAGAGGATGCCGATAATCATCAATCCTACCAATAACAGCAGAATATCACGTTTTTTCATCCATCTATCTCCGTGTGAATAGCCGTGGCCAGGTTCGCCGCGCGCGTCTGAAACTTGAGTTGTCGAGTGCCGATATTGCTACAGAGAGAGGGCAGGGGTCAATCCCGAGATTATTATTCCGACTTGATGAACAGCAGGTAAATAAACAGGCCGACGATAACGGTCCCACCACCGATGATGATATAGACCCCGCCACTTTCGATGCCTGCGGTTCCAACCCCTTGGGCGACCGTCCAGGATACGGCCAGGGCAAAACCGCCGATACCGACCAGGAACGCCGAAGTGGCCCGCAGGCCGAGAAAATAAGCTAAGAGAATGGCCGCGGCAAAACCACCGAGAAACCAGGGATTGCTGCTCAGGTCGGCGACATCCCAGGCTTCCAGTTGCTGCATGATCCGGTCGGTGCGAAAATTGGTCATAAACTCTTTAAAATCGGCCCAATTCATAATGATTTCTCCGATGATGTCCCGGCGGTGATGAAGGCGACATATAAATATTGGCAGCCTAGCAGATTTTTCCTTGGAGATAAATCGCTAAAAGCCTGTAAATCTTGACTTCGGGCGGGAGCTTCTCTAGGATGACGCCCTCGGTTCAACGCTCTTTCAGGGCGTTTTTGCCGGGCTGGAATTGAGTTTGTTTTTGACTTTTCTGGAGCGATTTTCGTGCAACATCGAGCAATCGGTATTTTTGATTCTGGCGTTGGTGGTTTGACGGTCTGCAAAGAGATCATGCGGCGACTGCCAGGGGAAAATCTCATTTATCTGGGCGATACGGCCCGGGTTCCTTATGGCACCAAGAGTGCTGAAACGGTCGAGCAGTACGCTTTGGACGCGGCAGATTTTCTCGTTGAGCAGGGGGTCAAACTCCTGGTGGTTGCCTGTAATACGGCATCGGCCGTGGCTTTGCCAGTCTTGCGTGAGCGTTTTCAACTGCCGGTTATCGGGGTCATCGAACCGGGTGCCCAGCGTGCGGTAGAAAGCCAGAACCACCGGATCGGGGTCATCGGTACGGAAGGAACCGTGAACAGCGGGCGCTATGAAGAGGCGATTCGCCAGTTACTTCCCGAGGCCCGGGTGTTCACAGTTGCTTGTCCGTTGTTTGTGCCGCTGGCTGAGGAGGGTTGGGCTGAGCATGAGGTTGCCCGTTTGACTGCGCAGGAGTATCTGCAGCCGTTGCTTGCGGCACAGATCGATACGCTGGTCCTCGGTTGCACCCACTATCCGCTGCTGCGCAAGACCTTGCAGCAGATCCTCGGGTCAAAAGTGCTGCTGGTTGATTCAGCAGAAGAAACGGCCTGCAGTGTTGCTGCATTATTTCGTGAACAGGGCTTGGAACGACCTGAGCATGGCGGGCAGCGCTCTTTCTACGTGACCGATGTGCCGACCCGTTTTGAACGGGTTGGCCGGGCGTTCCTCGGCCGTGACCTGACGCAGGTCGAACAGGTGCGGATCGGTTAGCGACAGGGGGCCGGATGAAAAAGCTAGGACTGGGATTGTGCGGA
>JADFVC010000398.1 GCA_015222355.1 Chloroflexota bacterium
CGGACAACTCCCTCCATTCTGGCATAGCGCAGCAGGGCAACCAACGTCTTGCTGTCCAGGAGATCCCCCTGGTCGACCAGGGCCAAGGCCTCTTCAAGAGTCATCGGCGCCAGTTCAATCACCTCGTCCGGTTCCAGCGCACTCTGCGTTTCGGTCAGACCGGTGGCGATGAAGAGGTCAACCCGCTCATCACAGAACCCAACGGCGCTCCACAGACTCCCCAGGGCGGTAAACTCCTCGGCATGATAACCAGTTTCCTCGACGAGTTCGCGTGCAACGCACTCCTCCGGACTTTCTCCAACTTCGAGGCGTCCAGCCGGGATTTCGTAGATCATCCTGCCGATCACCGGTCGGTACTGGTGGATCATAAGCAACCTTCCATCCGGGAGTACAGGCAGAACAGCAGCGCCGCCCGGATGCCTGATCACTTCAAAGGTGGCCTGACGGCCATTTGGCAACAGGTGCTCTTCAAGTCCGACATCGATAATGCGTCCGGAGAAAATTGTTTGACGTGGTACGGCTTCTGACATGACCACTCCACTGATCCAAGTACAAGAAAAAGCTGCCATCCTTTCGACCGAACAGCAACGCGTCTGCTTGCATCTGTTATTCTTATTTTCTGAGGATACTATTCTAGTTTCTGTCCGGAAACCGCCCTTTTTCGCAATCTCGGCGTCAATCTGCGCATTTGATTGTGCGGCGTAAAGTACTACGCCTCCGCTCAAATGTTTGATTTCCTTGACCTTGCGAAAAATTGCTGGTTTCCAAACCAGAAACGTACACTGTACCCATCCAGAGTTTCCGGATGGACACTATTCTAGCGACATGGGATGATGGAAAGCAAGGGGCCACCCTGCAACACCTGGAAGCTGCGATGAATAAAATCACCAACCCGAACCGCCTCCTCGCCATTGGCGATATCCACGGCTGCCTGATGCAGCTGCAGACTCTGCTCGGGAGGGTCCAGCCAGACGCAAACGACCAGGTGGTTTTCCTGGGAGATTATGTCGATCGGGGACCCGACAGCGCCGGTGTGATCGATGCACTCATCGATTTTCAGGAGAAGTTTCCGAGAACTGTCTTCCTGTGCGGCAATCACGAACAGATGCTGCTCGACTTCCTGGCCGGACGGAACTCTGCCCTATTCCTGATGAACGGAGGGCATGCAACCCTTGCCAGTTACCGGGCTCGAGATCTCTGGCCCCCGCCGGAAGCACACCTGATCTTCTTGAATACGCTCAAGGACCGGTACGAGACTGACCGGTTCATCTTCGTTCATGCCGGCCTGCGCCCCGGCATCCCGCTGGCTGATCAGGAGCAGGACGACCTGCTCTGGATCCGTCAGGATTTTCTCAGCTCCGACTACGACTGGGGCAAAGCCGTTGTCTACGGCCACACGCCTCTCCAGGAGCCCTTGGTCGCCGAGACACGCGTCGGCCTCGACACAGGTTGCGTCTATGGCCGCATGCTGACCTGCTGCGATCTGCTCAGTGGCCAACTCTGGCAGGCATAAAGTCTACCCATGTTCACGCCGCAGGATATCCCCCTTGCGGGTACCCTGCGGCAAGTCCAGATAAACCAGGCTGTTCGGCTGAATGACCGTCAGAGTACTGTCGTCTTGCGTCCGCGCGGTGGGAACTTTGAAGTACGCCTGACGCATGCCCGGGCCAATCAGTTCAAGCTGCTCGCTGCTTTCAAAGCGATTGCGGCCCTGCACCAGCCAGCCATTGTCTCCGCCATCGTCCAGGACAACCCCGACAAAATCGGTCGAACGGCGATAACCACTGTCTTCGGGATGAATCCTGGCATCAGCATTGCCGAACAGGAAGCCCGCACCATAAGGCCGGTGACTGACTTTCTCCAATTCTCGTAACCATTCAGGATCAAAACGATAGCCGCGCGGATCATCACGGTAAGCATCCAGTGCCGCCCGGTAAACCCTTGTCACCGCAGCAACATAATAAGCACTTTTCATCCGGCCCTCAATTTTAAGGCTATTGACACCAGCCTTTATCAATTCGGGCAAATGCTCAATCAGGCAAAGGTCGTAGCTATTGAACAGGTAGGTCCCGCGCTCGTCTTCTTCAATCGGATGAAAGTCCCCCGGACGCTTAGCTTCCTCAACGCGGTATTCCCAACGGCAGGACTGAGCACACTCGCCCTGATTCGCACTGCGCCCGGTCAGGGCTGCAGACAGCAGGCAACGCCCCGAATAGGCCACGCACATGGCGCCATGCACGAAGACCTCGAGTTCGATCTGTGTTCCGGCCCGGACTGCACGGATTTCCTCAAGCGTCAGCTCCCTGGCCAAGTTCAGCCGTTTCACACCTGCAGACTGCCAAAATTGGGCGGCCGCTGCATTGCAGGTGTTCGCCTGGGTGGACAGGTGCAGCTCCCGATCCGGGTCGATATCACGCACCAGGCTGAGCATTCC
>JADFVC010000399.1 GCA_015222355.1 Chloroflexota bacterium
ATCCGGACCGATGCCGATCAACGCACTCTGCAGTTGGGCGGCGGTTGGAAGCTGTGGGGAATCACTTTCGATGGCCCAGAGCTTTTTCAGCGCCCCCAGGGTTAAATCGAAAGCCCCGTCGCTCCGGCGGGCAATCGATTGCCCAAGCTGCAGCAATTCTGCCGTTTCTTGACTGACCGTAAAAGATCCGGCGGCAGCAGAAAGCTGCGAAATTTCACTCCGTGGATTGTGGCTGGAAAGCAGGTTTTCCAGTCGCGTCATCTCGGCAAAAGCAGCACTGATCGCGCTATCGAGTTTATCCTTCTCGTCGTCGAAGGCCTTGATTTCGACCAGGGTTCCCATGACCAGTGCGGTGCGGGAGAGTTGACCATCATCCGCCGGAACCCGCCACCAGACCAGGGAGGCAACCAACAACAGTAGCAGAATGACCCATAATGGCCGTCCGAACATCGTTTACTCCTCGATGATTTCGCCGATCAGATCATACTCGGAGGAATCGGTGATCTTCAATTGTACCAGCTCACCGACATCGGCCTGCCCGGCCGTAATCAGGTATTGCCCGTCGATATCAGGAGCTTGGCGGGCACTGCGACCTTTCAGTAACAGCTCGGTCTCTTCACTGTATCCTTCAACCAGCACGGTTTCCGTGCGCCCGATCAGCGCGCGGTTCTTGTTGAAAGAAACCCGGGCCTGGGCTTTCATCAAACGGTTCAACCGCCCCTTTTTGGTCTGGCCCGGGACCTGGTTCGGCAAGGCAGCGGCAGCGGTTCCCTCTTCACGGGAATAGCGGAACACCCCGACCCGCTCAAAATGCCCCTCTTTGACAAATTCCAGCAGTTTATCAAACTGTTCGCGGGTCTCACCCGGGAAACCGACGATAAAGGACGTACGTAAAGTCAGGTCGGGAATTTTCTCACGCAGTTTTTTTATCAATGCGCGAATTTTCTGCTCGCCAATCCGGCGATTCATCCCGGCCAGAATCTGATCATCAATATGCTGTAAAGGGATATCCAGATAGTTGCAGATTTTCTCTTCTTGGGCGATCCGCTCAATCAACTCGTCCGAAATTCCGTCTGGATGAGCATAAAGCAGGCGAATCCAGTCAACTTCATCCACCTTCACCAGCTCTTTGAGCAAATTTTCAAGGGTCGCCCCGTCATTCCGATCCAAGCCGTAAGCCGTGATATCCTGAGCAATCAGGTTGATCTCCTTGACCCCCTGACTCACCAGGTTACGCGCTTCCTGGACCACCGAATCGATGCTGCGCGAACGGAGAGAGCCGCGTAACTGCGGGATGATGCAGTAGGAGCAGTGATTCGAACAACCCTCAGCAATCTTGATGTAACTGCTGTAAAATGGAGAAGAATTGACCCGCGGGGTTTCATGGTCGTAGAGGTAATCCGGAACACCGATCTCCTGGCTGGGAGCATCAAGTTGCAGCTGCCGCTCGATCAGCTCAACAAGCCGCGGGACCTCGGCCGTCCCGATAAACAGATCCACCTCGGGTAATTGCTCAGGCAATTGCTCCTGATAACGCTGTGGCAGGCAACCACTGACCACCAGCAGCTTGCAATGGCCTTTTTCCTTGTAATCTGCCACTTCAAGAATGGTATCGACCGACTCTTCCTTGGCATCGTTGATAAAGGCGCAAGTGTTGATCACAATAATGTCTGCCTGACTTTCGTCAGTGACAATTTCGTAACGATCCAACGGCAGATGTCCGAGCATCACCTCGGCATCAACCAGGTTTTTCGGACAGCCGAGGCTGACCATACTGACTTTAAATTTATCCACGCAATTGGTTCCCGATGGTTATGGTTTTGAATTACCTGTAGCCGCTTCCTACGACCTCATGTTTTCGAATTGCAGTTCGATGCCGACATCTTTCCCCTTCAGGGTCTGCATCACCTCTTGCAGGTCATCGATTTTCTTGCCGGAAACCCGGACCTGATCTTCCATAATCTGCGCCTGAACTTTAAGCTTGGTCTCTTTAATCAGCTTGACGATCTCTTTCCCCTTTTCTTTGCTGATCCCCTGAACGATTCCGGCCTTGACCCGCACGGCACCACCCGAGGCAGTCTCTTCTTTGCCATAATTGAAACATTTTGGGGAAACCTTACGCCGTACCAGCTTGGCGATCAGGATTTCCTTGATTGCCTTCAGCTTGTAATCATCAGCCGCAAGGATGGTCAGACTCTCTTTTTCCAAGGTCACCTCGTTGAGGGTTCCTTTAAAATCATAACGGGTCGAAATCTCTTTCACGGCCTGGTTAACGGCATTGTCAACCTCCTGCAGGTCGACCTTTGAGACGATATCAAAACTCGGCATCGAAGCGCTCCTTTTATAGTTGAGTCAAAAACAATAATCCTCAAAGAATCAAAGCCTTATATCACAAAACCGCTCCAGCAGGAAAGAACCGGGGCGGTTTATTTTTTGTTCTCTGGAAGCATTTCCTGCAGAAACGTCAAAAACCCAGTTGCTCACTCGTCGGCCGAACGACCTCCACACCTTCCGGTCGCTCAAAATAAAAAAATCCCCGGAAAGCTGTTGATTGATGCGCGTCTCTGCAAATTCAATGCGGGTCCGATTCCCCTTTAAATCGTAAACCGTCGTGGCAAGGATCGGAAAAACCTGTCCAATTTTGTGCTTCTCAACATCGTCACGGACCGCTTTTCGAGCGACGACAATCAACAATCGACGGATAAATTGCGACTCTTCTCGCGGCTGGAGTTCAAGAATATAATTTTTTCCTTGATCCGTGGCAGGATCGGCCCAACTGACTTCGAAATCCTGCGAAAGAAAACCGAGGCGGTTCAGAAAGGCAATTCTTTTATGTCCCCGGAATTCCCATGATGTCCCCGGAATTCCCATGATGTCCCCGGAATTCCCATGTCCCCGGAATTCCCAAGAAGTTTCTTTGGGTGATACATCGCATATCTAGTCACCCTCCAAGTTGATTGCCGCTTGCAGCGATAGATAATTTCTATATCTACCTAATCGGTGAATCACATAATCCGGAAACAGAATTGATTTGCTTCCAGAAAAACTCAACCTTCTGAAATCATACAATTAACAGGGACGGGTTAGTTTTCTAAATAGCTTATTCTCATAATCTAAATAATCGCTCAACTCATTATTAAAGCTCAAAAGCTTTTTAATTCCGAGGCAATAATCGGACGGTAGTCGGGCATAACTTCGTGCTGTTTCTAAAGCTAACTGGTCGAGATCTTCCAAGGGTACCACTTTGTCAACAATGCCCAGCTCCTGTGCTTGAACTGCAGTGACATCTTCCCCTGAGAGCAGCATCCTGGAGGTGATGACGGAACCGAGCAGCTTAGATAGAAAAAAGATACTTCCACCTGTTGGCACCACGCCAAGTTCAATGTTCGGGTTTTGATAAACAGTGTTGTCGGCTACGATTCGGTAATCGCAGGCAAGACTGATATTCATGTACAGCAGGATCACATTTCCTCTGTCCACATGGATAACCATCTTGTTTAGACCAGCCAGTTTCAGAATAAACTGGTTGATTGCATTGAACATTCGCTCATAAGGGAGTCGGTCAGCACCCGATGCAATTTTTTTTTGGTAAAATTCGATATATTCATTACGTTCCATTTTTACCGGGGCACTCTTGATCAGTAGGGCTTTGACATTGTCGCGACAAGAAACAAGCTCAAGATAATCAAACAAAGCCTCTTTCGACTCTAACTCTGTGACATGCAAAAGGGGCATTTCTTTGAACGTCAGGACGCAAATTTCGCCGACTGCCTCTCCTGAAAAAAGAGAGTGTTCCATGGATAGATCGGCCAGATTTTTCATCAGGTTCTCCTTTCAACGACAGTGGATATCTTCAGATGGACGGACACCTTCTGACTAGCTAGAGGTGCCACCAGCGTCGTTAGACTTCAAGATGATTTTACATTTCCTACATCCTTCCGCTTCTTATAATCGATATCAGCAGCCAGAACCCCATAAAGCCTGCGAACAGAAAACCGACCAACCCGATAATCGGTATTTCATGCCACTTGGGTGGAATCCCCGAAAGAACAATAAGACCCGAACCGATTACCAGGGATGCCAGGACAATGGCAAAAGAAAGGCGGTTGCTGATTCGATCATGGGTGGCGAGCATCGACTCCAAACCACGATGTTCAAACTCCATCTTTACCTTGCCCTGTCTGGCCATTTTGAGAATCGCCCGAACTTCTTTGGGAATATCCTTTAAGAGGTGAAAAAGCTCGGTTCCGGAATTTGCCATGTCCTTGGCTATTCGGTGGGGGTGAACGCGGTTTAGCTGTATGCGTTTCATGAATGGCGCGGCCTGTTCGATAACATCCAACTCCGGATCAAGCACTCGGCCGAGTCCTTCAACCGTACTCAGGGCCTTGATCATCAAGAACAGATCGGGCGGGATAACCAGACGATGCCTTGTTGCCACATCCAGCAGCTTGTGCAACAGCGCCCCCAGATCCACATCTTTTAGAGGACGGTAGCAATGCTGATCCATAAATTCGGCCACATCTCTTTCCAAGGCAGGATAATCCGGTTCTTCCTCTGAAAGGGTGAGTCTTAGCAAGGCATCCACTGCCTCTCTCTCATTCCGATGGACGATACTCATGATCAGATCGGCGAAACGTTCCCGCGTTTCCAAATCAAGTCGCCCCATCATGCCGAAATCTATATAGCAGAGAACATTATCAGGGAGGACAAAAACATTGCCCGGATGGGGATCAGCATGAAAAAAACCATGAACAAAGATCTGTTTCATGATCAAGATAAGGCCTTGTTGGGCAATTTTTTTCCGATCCAGCCCCTCTTCTTCCAACCGGTCAATCGCGGAAGCCTTAATACCACGTATATATTCCATGGTTAGAATCCGTGATGTCGTTGCTTCGCGATAGACTTGCGGAACATAAACCGCAGGCTCATCCTTAAACTGCCTGGCAAATCGCTCCGTGTACGCCGCTTCCAAGGTGTAGTCCAGTTCCATTTCCAACGTACGGCTAAATTCTTCCACAACCTTGGAGGGACGCTGGATGTCCCATCCTTCCAGATGGCGCTCCATTAAGCCTGCCAGATGCATCATGATCTCCAGGTCCACCTCAATGGTATGCAGGATGCCCGGGCGCTGAATCTTAACAACGACACTACTTCCATCAAGCAATCTTGCTTTGTGAACTTGACCGATAGAGGCGGCGGCAAGAGGTTGTTCATCGAAACTTGAAAAAATCTGCTGAACTGGTTTTTGGAACTCCTCTTTGATGGCAGCTTCCACCTCCGAAAATGGAAATGGCGGCACTTTGTCCTGAAGCTTGGCAATCTCTTGCATAAACTCAACCGGCAACAGGTCGGGGCGGGTGGAGAGAATCTGGCCCATCTTGATGAAGGTGGGGCCCAGTTCTTCCAAAACCATCCTTACCCGAACAGCGCGGGAGAGCATCTCGATACTCTCCCGGCGCTTACGGGAGACCATCTGCAACCCGATTTCCAGGTACTGTTCGATCTTGAGCGCGTCAATCAGGTCCCCAAAACCGTATTTGAAGAGCACGGTAATAATTTGTCGGTAACGCTGCATGTGACGATAAGAACGCCCAATACTTCCAATTTTAAAAAACGCCACATGAACCTCCTTTCTTGAGAATACGGTCAAGCTGAGCCTTGGTTTCCTTATATCCTTCTGCAATAGCTTCTTTCGCCCGGCTGAATTCAAGGAACTTGAGATGGCTCAGATTGGGCTGAATCAAAAGGTCAGGTGGGTCGGTCTTGAGCTTTGTCGTCGTAATCTGCGCTTCCATAATATTGATGGAGGAGATTAACACTTCGAAAATGTTGGGTACCTGTTCCGTTCTCATCCACTCTCTTATCTGGGATAAGGCAGGAAAATCAACTGAAGCGAACCTGTTGTTCAAGATCTCTAATATTTTATTCTTTTTTTCTGTAAATTGCCCCTCTTCTGTTTCCGAGTGAGGAACGCTCAATATCGGGGTAGCAGTTTGGCGAAATCCTTTTTCACCAGCAATGCCATGGTTCAGATCAACCGCGATAACAAAATCAGCACCCATCTGCCTTACAACGCTCACAGGAACCGGATTCACCAATCCGCCGTCCACCAGAAACGCACCGTTCTTTTTAACCGGCGTAAATATCCCAGGAACGGAAATACTGGCCCTGACAGCATCAATGATATCTCCACTCTGTATGACGACCTCATCTCCCGTGGCTAAATCCGTTGATACGGCGCAAAAAGGGATAGGAAGCTCTTCTATGTTTACGGCGTTCACATGGCTGCGGACAAAGGCAGATAGCTTTTTACCATCAATAAGACCGGATTTCGGCAAAACTACATCAAAAAAATAAGCGATCTGCTTCCAGTCAAGTTGGAGAGCAACCTCTTGCAATGCGTCGATATTGCCCGAAGCATAGACAGCTCCAACCATCGCGCCGATGCTGGTGCCCGCGACATAATCTACACGGATACCAGCTTCAGCCAGGGCCCGAACCACCCCGATATGAGCCCACCCTCGTGCGGAGCCACTGCTCAGGGCCAAACCTATTGTTCCGGGAACTCTTTGACCTTTGTCTTTCAACCTATTGATTGTCTTTTCCTCTTTGCAGGGCGTCTTTTGAGATCACACATTTTTTGCATTTATTTCAATGCAATATCATCATTTGAATTGCCTACGAAATCGCCATAATCCGATAGCAAAGATCACTCCGCCCAGCAGGGTGAGATTAAGCAATGAGTCCCATAAAACACGCAGGCCCGCCCCTTTGAGCAGAATGCCATAACTCATTTCGATGAAGTAGTACAAGGGAGAGAAATACATCGCTTGACGCAGACCAGCTGGCATGGCTTCCGGTGGCGTCCAGGCACCGGACAGAAAAATCATGGGCATAAGAACAAGGATGGCAAGCAGAGCCGCCTGAGCCAGGTTGCGGCTCATGGTGGAAATAAAAAGACCCAGCCCGGATGTGGCGATAGCGTAGAGACCGGTTACCGAAAAGAAAAGCAACAGGCTGCCCTTAATAGGAATATGAAACAAAGGCAAAATCACCAGGAACAGGCTCACTGCCGTGCCCAGCAGGATCACCATGGTCATGGAAATAATCTTTGGCAGCAGAATTTGAATAGGCGAGAGGGGCGAGACCATCAGCTGTTCAATCGTCCCATGTTCCTTTTCCCTTACGACAGCGGCAGCGGGCAGCATAATGGCCAGGATGGTGATTACCACCAGCAGTTCCGAAATCGGGATAAACCATTGATCATTCTGGTTGGGATTGTACCAGACTCGATGCTGATCCACGAGCATCGGCACATTTTCAAGGTCTTTTTCGTTTACCCCCATGCGTTTGAGGGCTGCATCGAAACCGTATTGGCCAATAATTTGCGAACTGTAGCTGGCGGCTAGAGAGCCCAACACGGTGTTACTGCTATCAACCAGAACCTGCACATCCGTATGTTCACCGTTGAGCAGGGATTTTTGAAAGTCTTCAGGGATATCCAGCACGACCAGTGCCTTCCCCTGATCCAGCAATCGAATGCCTTGCCGGGAATCAAGTATCTCGCCACCAAGTTTGAAATAAGGGGGCCGGAAGCGGTAAATCAACTCACGTGAGGCTTCGCTGTGGTCTGCATCATGCACAACAACGGTGGCATGATTCAATTCCAGGCGGACGTTGCCGGTCATGACAATATCAATGGTGAATAGAAAGAAGATTGCGAACATCAAAAAACCATCGCGCCCCAGCTGCAATAATTCCTTGACCGTCATGGCCGCCAGCCTTGACCACCACATATACAAGCGGGTGTTCATTTCAGTAAAGTGTCTGTTCATGAACGTGGCCTCTTGTGAAAGAGCAGATAGCCGAGTGTCCATAACACCGCTGCATATATGGACAGAGCCAGCACGCGACCCCAGAGCTGTTCCAGACCGATACCCTTGAGAAAACTTCCCAGAGCGATATCGGTATAGTACATGGCAGGGAACAGGTGGGCCTCAAATTGTCCTTGAGGTGCCATCGAGGCAATAGGTACCAGCAGTCCTGAGTAGAGTACCGAGGGGACAATGGTAACCACCACAGTCATCAGCATAGCGGCCACCTGAGTACGCACGATAAGCGATACCAGCAAACCGATGCCTGTAGTGCAAATCACATAGATGACTGAGGCCACGAAGAAAAACAGCGGGTCGCCTTTGAAGGGAGCTCTGAAGAGAAAGACCACCATCAACCAGAGAATGAGCATATTGATAATGGCAATACCAACATACGGAGTCAGTTTGCCAACCAGAAACTCACCGCGGCTGACCGTAGAGGCATAGATATTATAGATGGAGCCGTTCTCTTTCTCGCGCACCACACCAAGAGCGGTGAGAAATGGCGGGATGATCATCAGCACAAACATTATTAATGCCGTGGCAATCGACCAGGTGCTCTTCACCTCCTGGTTATAAAGGTAGCGCAGTTGCACCCCAACCGGTTGAACCATATTCATCCCCTGTTCCAGGTTCACCCCGAGTCGTCGACTGATGTAGCCGGCAAGTAGTTCACCGTTGAATGCCGCATTGATCGCAATAACATAGCCTTTGCTCGTTGAGGCACGAAACGGAAAGACACCGTCGATCAGGGACTGGGCGGCTACCGGTCGGCCGCTGAGGAGATTTTCCTGAAATTTCGGGGGGATAATAATGGCGAAACGGATATCACTGTCGGCAAGCAAGGAGTCTATTTCCCGCACGCTACGGACATCGCCCTGGTAATCAAAATAACGGGAATCGATGAAGCGATGCAGGTAATCGCGGCTCATGGCACTACGATCCTGGTCGAGTACTGCAAAAGGAAGATTTTCCACATCCAGTGAGATGCCGTAACCAAATACCAGCATCAAAGACGCAGGCACCACAAAGGCCAGGGTCAGGAACAGCCGGTCGCGCAAAATTTCACGCCACTCTTTATGCATGATCGCCTGCACACGTATCAGTTTCATGAAGAGCGCTCCTGTTTTTCCCGGGCCATGATCTGGTAAACGAAAACATCCTCCATCGTTGGCATGCACGGTTGCAGGTTGATTAGCTGAATATCTCTTTCAGCCAGCAATTCACGAATATTCTTTTCTGCCTGAAGGGGATCCCTGGTCAGGAGATGAATATGCTTGCCGAATAAAGATACGCCCTCAAATCCAGCCTGTTCCAATAAGCTAAGTGCCTGCAACGGATGGTCGGTGTCAACCTCCAGCAGTTGTCCTGCCTCCTGCTGCAAACTTTGTTTCATGGCCTCAGGGGAAGTGTCGGCAATAATCTTTCCGTCATACATCAGGGCTAGATGGTCACAGTGTTCCGCTTCGCTCATATAATGGGTGGTAACCAGGATGGCTACTCGCTCAACACGGGCGAGATGGACCAGAATATCCCAGAAACGCCGTCTGCCGATGGGATCCACTCCCGAGGTGGGCTCATCCAGAAAAAGAACCTGTGGCTTGTGGACAAGGGCGCAGCCCAAAGCAAGACGTTGCCGTATACCCATGGGCAGGCTACCGGCCAACCGACTGGTAACTCCGTGCAGTCCGGCTCTCTGTACGACCCAGTCGATGCGTTGCTTGAACCGGGCCTTGGGGACAGCATAGACACGGGCATAAAGACGAATATTCTCCATTACCGTTAGATCCCTATAGAGGGAAAAGGCTTGAGACATGTAACCAATGTGTTCCCTGATAGCCTGGGTGGCCTGACGCATGTCCGCGCCTGCGACCCTCCCCCCTCCGGAGGTAGGAGGAAGGATTCCGGTAAGCATCTTGATGACCGTGGTTTTGCCGGCACCGTTAGCACCCAACAGACCAAAAATTTCCCCCTGGTTGACCTGGAAATTGACCTGATCCACTGCCCGGAAGGTTCCAAAATCCTTGGTCAGGCCATTGGCTGTAATAGCGATGCCATCTTTAAATGGTGAGCTATCCGATGGATGGCTGGTGACGGCAGTGCCTGTTTCATCCTCGGCCAGCTTGCGCTGGCGTAACAAAGAAATAAAGGCATCCTCCAAGCTCGCTTTAGATGCATGGATTTCGGTGACTCTAAGCCCTGCAAATAATGCGGTAATTTGCTCGATTGCAAGGTCGGGGGGCTGTTCCGGGACAAAGATGCGTAAACGCGAGCCAACAGCCTCCACCTGGTCATAGTGGGGCTTTATTGTGTCCAGCGCCTCGACCTGCGGCTCCACGATGGTTTCCACCAGACAACCGGGCACCAGCTGCGAAATCGCGTCCGGTTCCCCTTCTGCCAGCGCCTGTCCCGCATACATCAGGGTAAGTCGATGAAAACGGGCTGCTTCATCCATGTAGGCTGTGGAAATCAGCGCCGTGATCCCATGCTCACGTAATAGTTCAGTGAGAATAGCCCAAAAATCCCGCCTTGAAACCGGATCCACTCCCGTAGTGGGTTCATCCAGAATCACCAGCTCCGGTTCGTGAATCAAGGTGCAGATCAGACCCAGTTTTTGCTTCATGCCACCGGAAAGTTGCTTTACCGGTCGGTCACGAAAGCCCTCCAGACGGGTCATGGACAATAACTTGCGCTTACGCTCAGCAAGCAATCCGGGTGGAACCAACCGCAGTTGCGCGAAAAAGTCGATATTCTCATCCACCGACAACTCGGCATAAAGATTCAGTCCCAGCCCCTGGGGCATAAAACCGAGTCGCCCCTTTATCTGCTCTGCGGCCGCTTCGGAATCGAGACGGACATCAAATACTTCAACGCTGCCACTTTCAAAAGCCAGTACCCCGGCAATGGCCTTCATCAAACTGCTCTTGCCGACTCCGTCCGGCCCGATCAGGCCGTAAATCTCACCCGGCTGAATGGTCAGATCCAAACCATCCACGGCTATCTGTTTACGATATCGCTTCCGGAACCCCTGCACGCG
>JADFVC010000400.1 GCA_015222355.1 Chloroflexota bacterium
CGAAGGGGGTGTGCAGAATGGACTCCGAAAGGGTTTGTCGCAGAACTATCTGGCTGTTCGGTGCGATGCTGTTGCTGCTGAGCAGGGGGAAACGCTACCGGTCAAGATTACCGGAACCCTGGATGACGGTCTTGCCGGGACTCCAGTTTAGTGCCCATCCGGAAGCTCTGGATGGGTGCGACGAACGTTTCCAAGTGGGCAGCGCAGTTTTTCGCAAGGTCAAGGGAATTGCATATTCTTGCTCAATGCAGCCACCCATTATGATCTGAAAATCCGGGGGATGTCCCTCTTTTATTCCCGGGGGATGTCCCTCTTTTATTCCCGGGGGATGTCCCTCTTTTATTCCCCATTTAGCTCCTCCTGCCAATAGCACGATGGATTTTGGGGTGTCATGCCTACACATCTTGACAAAAACTGAATCGCTATCAGTATTCGAGAAGCTTCCATTTTGGGAATACTGCCTGTGATATCTTCACCTTCCGGATATGCCAGGAGATCATCAATAACAAAAGGCCGATCAAACCATAAGGATCAACATCCTTCGGCAGCTCGGCCATCGTTGTCCCAAAGACCAGTCGCTTTCCGTCCCCCCCTCACAGAAGGTTTGGCTTTGTCGGGATTGTTGTTATGTTCATCTTACTTCTATCAGGGCTTAATGAAAGGTCAAGTTATTTGCTAGATTTATTAGATCGTCTGCATTCCAAGGTACGGAGAAGTTGGTGTCTTTAGCGGCTAGGCCCACCTGTCTTAAATGTTGTTCCATCCAATTTTGACTGGGTGAATAGAGGGTAACAGGTGGATTCTTATGAACCCCGCAAAGCAAGAAAGAGCCATCCGAATTGCTATCGAAGTGGCCCCTTAGTCCATCGTTATTTGAATTTTCAGTTTTTTGATATCCGTGGTTCGACATCCATATTTTCATGGAGAACGCGAACTATTTCGATTGGCCTACCGGCTTCTCTACGGTAGAAAATCACATGGCTTCCCGTAGGGAATTTATGATACCCATTTCTAATTTCACTGCACTCTCTACCCATTGATGGGTTTCCGGCGAGTTGCCGAAGGCTATCATCAAGTATTTTCAGATACTTGTTCCGCTGCTCTTTTCCCCATCGCTTTTGCGTATAACGGGCAATGTATTTCAGATCGCTCTTGGCCTTTACCGTGAGAGTAAAGTTAGCCATTAACTCAACTCTTCAGTATCCAGTTCCTGGATTAACCCCTCAAGCGAGTAATCGGCTGCCCCACTCTCCTCTCCCTCCACAAGAGCTTTGCGCAGAAGGCTCAGCCTGGCTTCCCGTTCCTCCAGAAGTCGCAGACCGGCACGTATTGCCTCACTCACAGAGCCATAGTGACCTCGGTTAACTTGCTGGCTGACAAATTTTTCAAAATGGGGGCCAAGAGTAACACTTGTATTTTTGGGCATGAAAATCTCCTTCAGTGACAATATATTACTATCTAATATTTATCGGTATCATTCAAGGGGAATTATCAAAGACCCATAACCATCTGCATGAATTTTACCACGCCCTCAGGAGGGCTACCTTCAACCTTTTGTACCGGAGGTCGTCATGGGAATGAGAGTTGGGTATGCAAGAGTCAGCATACAAGGGCGGTACTATGATGTGCAACTGGATAAGCTTGCCGACTGCACCGGCAATGGTATCAGGGGCCAACTCCCGTCTAACTTTCTTTCGTTGCCAGTTCCCGGCCCCGTGGGACATCGACCAGCAACAGCAGAATCCCACCTACCACGAAAAAAATCCCCAGTGCCAGGATTGAATTGCGCGAACTGCCTGTGAAGTCAGCGATCAGGGCGAAGAGCAAAGGCCCGAATATCGCAGCAAATCGCGAACTGATGGTGAAAAAACCGAAAAATTCGGCATTTTTCCCCTGCGGGATCATGCTGGCAAAGAGTGAGCGACTCAGGGCTTGACTGCCGCCTAAAATAATCGCGATCACTCCTCCCAGAAGCCAGAACTCGAACGCCTCCGTCATCCGATAGGCAAAACCGCAGACCAGAATGAAAATACCCAGACAGAGCATGATAGCCCTCGCCGCACCGATTTTTTCTGCCAAGCGACCAAACAACACAGCCCCCGGCATCGCCAGAAACTGAATCATCAAAAAACAGCCGATGATGGTGCCTTGGCCAAGCCGCAACTCTTCGCGGGCGAATATCGCCGAGACACTGATAACCGTTTGAATGCCGTCGTTGTAGCAAAGAAAGGCCAGTAGAAACAGACTCAAATCACGATATTTCAGCAACTGGCGGAACTGCTCCAGGTAGTTTTTCAGACTCACGGAAGAGGTCTTGTAAGTTCCGGGATTTGTCCTGGGCAGGTTACGGAATGCGGGGATGGAAAAAAGCAACCACCAGAATCCGGTCAGGATGAATCCGCAGCGGATTGCACTGCTAATATCTGCAAAACCAAAGCTTTCGTATTTAAGAATGAGCAGAAAGACCAGTGCCAGCAACAAGCCCCCACCGAGATAACCGTAAGCAAAACCGCGCGCCGAGAGTCGGTCGACTTCATCAGCCGGTGCCAGTAACGGAAGGTAGGAATTGTAAAAAATGTTGCCGCCGGCAAAGCCGATGTTGCCGATGATGAAAAGAGCTGCAGCCCAGAGATAGCCACCCGGTGTGGTGAGGGCAAGCAAGACGGTCGCCGAGCAACCGATTATGCAGAAAAGCAGCAGCAGGCGCTTGTGCCAGCCCTTTCTGTCCGCCAGCATTCCGAGTGCCGGTGCAGTAAAAGCCAACACCAGCATCGAGAGAGAGACGCTGTAACCCCAAAGGCTGGTGGCAGAAAATTTGTGTGCCCCAAAAAGCCAGATGGTGGCACCATCTCCCGGCACCAGTGAGACAAAATAGACCGGCAGAACCGCCGCCAGTATAACTGTCGCAAAAGCTGAATTAGCCCAGTCATAAAGACACCAGGAACGCCTGGCTCTTTTAAGTGAATATGTCACGATGCTCCCGGATAAAATGGACCGTGAATTTTGCAAAAGCATCAAGATTGATGCACTCGCAAAAAGTCATGAGATGGCGACGCCATCAAGATTAGCTGATTTGCTCGCTACTGAGAACAAAGATTTTGACAGGCAAAAAAAATGCCCCGGACCAGGAGGGGGAGAGGTCCGAGGCGAAATAGCAATTGATCTATTTATACAGCAGTTTATGTGCAATTGTCCAGTAAATTAATTCTAAAATTACAATATATTAAAAACTCATGGTAATTTTGTTTGATGGCGTCGCCATCTCAAGGCTTTTTGCGAGTGCATCTTGTTTACTTCGTTCGCAAAAACTTAGACAGCGATAAAAACTCCGATTATTTTCGTTGGTCATCGTCGTCCAGCAGTTTTCGATAAGCACAATCTTCCGGTAACCAAGCCAACGTCGGCAGTATTTCCGGTGTGAGTTTGATGCAATCCTCTTCAGCTTGCAGGCGTTGATGATAGATGCGACAGTTACGGGTATGGATATCCAGAAAACGGCAGGGGACTGCCAATGTCCGGAC
>JADFVC010000401.1 GCA_015222355.1 Chloroflexota bacterium
CCAGCAGGGCCAGCAGGGACCAGGTATGATCACCGATCAGGACTTTGCTCATGAATTCGTAACCGTTGCCGAACACTTGCGGAAAGACAATGCCGATCATCCCGACCGCCAGCCCGCCGAGAACCGGCTTCGCAAGTCGTGGCAGCTTGATCGCCTCAATCCGGTCCTTGATGCGCAGGTACAGATCGATAAACCCGGCCGCCAGCCCGCCAATGATCACGCCGAGCAGCAGGTAAAGTCCAATCTCCCAGAAATTGCCCATGACATAGACGGGCGCGACCAACTCCGAGGTATCGCCGAGCAGTGCCCGGGAAAGAACCGTCGCCATGCCGCTGGCGATCACGATCGAGGTGAAACTGGCCAGCTCGAAGGAGGAGAGCAGGACAATTTCGGTGGCGAAGAAAACCCCGGCAATCGGCGCGTTAAAGGTGGCCGCAACCCCGGCAGCCGCGCCGCAGGCGACCAGCACCTTGAGGCGATCACCGCTCATCTTGAACCTTTTTCCAAACTGGCTGCCGATGGTGCCGCCGATCACCGCAATCGGCCCCTCCTGTCCGGCGCTGCCGCCGGTCCCCAAGGTGATCGCCGCACCCAGCCCACGAGTGAAAACCGGCCGGAAGGGTAGCTTGGCTCCCTTCAGGTTGACCTTGACCAGAAATCCTGAAAATCCGCCCCGCAAATCCTTGGCAAAAAAGATCCACAACGGAATCACCAGCAAGCCACCGATCGCCGGTAAAAACATCACCAGCATCCGCTCCACTGACCAGTGCTCCAGGGAAATAGAAAACAGCTCCAGACTTTGCTCTACGACCAGCCAATGAACCAGCTCGATGGTCTTCCGAAACAGATAATTCCCCAGACCTCCGAGCAGGCCGATAATCACGGCAAGAATGATCAGGAAGGTGTTTTCACTGATTTTGAAGCGGCTCAGCAGCTGCGGGATCAGGCTCTGCAACTGCCGGGACAACGGGATGGTCAACAACTTACTCCATTATTCCACGGTGACACTTTTGGCCAGGTTGCGCGGCTGATCAACATCGGTTCCCTTAAGAACCGCAACATGGTAGGCCAGCAGTTGCATCGGCACCGAGGTGAGAATCGGCATCAGGTCATCGCTGGTTTCCGGCACCCGAATCCGGGCGGCAACTTTATTGTCCAGTTCAGCCTCGACTCCGCTGACCACGGCAATCACTCTGCCGCCCCGGGCGCAGACTTCTTCCATATTGGACACCACCTTCTCATAGGTGGCATTTCTCGGGACCAATACAACAACCGGCAGATTTTCATCAATCAGGGCAATGGGGCCATGCTTCATCTCCCCGGCCGGGTAGCCTTCGGCATGGATATAGGAGATTTCCTTCAGTTTCAATGCCCCTTCCAGAGCGATCGGGTACTGGTTGCCGCGACCGAGATAGAGAAAATCACGGGCGTTCATGAAATCACGGGCAATGTCTTCGATCTCTTTGTCCAACTCCAGGGTCTCTTCCAATTTACGCGGCAGGGCCAGCAAAGCCTCGACCCGCTCCCGGCAATCATCGGGGGACAGGGTGCCACGTGCCCGCCCCAGTTTCAACGCCAGCAGGTAAAGGGCTACCAACTGGGTGGTGAAAGCCTTGGTCGAGGCGACACCGATCTCCGGACCGGCATGGGTATAGATGACGCCGTCACTTTCACGGGCGATGGAGGAATCCACCACGTTGCAGATACAGACCGCCTTGCTGCCTTTCCCCCGAGCTTCACGTAAACCGGCCAGGGTATCGGCTGTTTCGCCGCTCTGGCTGACTAACACCGTCAGGCTCTTTTCATTGATAATCGGATCGCGGTAACGGAATTCGCTGGCGATATCGATCTCAACCGGCAGCCGCGCCAGTTTCTCAATATAAAACTTGCCGACCAGTCCAGCATGCCAGGAAGTGCCGCAGGCGATAATAAAAATCTTCTCGAACTGTTGCAGCTGTGCGTCGCTGAAATCCAGGCCTTCGAGGTAGATATCCCCCTCTTCTCCCTGCAAGCGACCGGCAATGGTATCCGCCACAGCGCGTGGCTGCTCGTAGATTTCTTTGAGCATGAAATGTTTGTAACCACCCTTCTCCGCCAGCAACGGGTTCCAGGTAATGGTCTTGCTCTGTTTGACCAGCGGCTGACCGGCCAGATCGGTTATGCGCATTTCCTCGGTGGTAAAGACCACCATTTCTCCGTCTTCGAGGAAAATCATCTCGCGGGTGTGGGAAAGCATCGCCGGGATATCGGAAGCCACAAAATATTCCCCCTGCCCCTGGCCGATGACCAGTGGCGAACCGAGTTTGGCGGCAATCAATTTGTCCGGCTCGGTAGCACAGACAATGGCGACCGCATAGGCACCTTCGACTTCACCGAGGGCCAGGCGTACGGCCCGTTCAAAATCACCACACTGACGGTAATGTTCCTCAACCAGATGGGCAATGATCTCAGTATCGGTTTCCGATCTGAAAAGATGCCCCGATCCCTGCAGCCGCTCTTTCAGCTTCAGGTAGTTCTCGATGATGCCGTTATGCACCACCACGATGTCGCTCGCTTTATGCGGATGGGCATTGATCTCCGAAGGGCGCCCGTGGGTCGCCCAGCGGGTGTGCCCGATCCCCCGGCTGCCCTCGGCCGGTTGCTCGCGGAGGATATTCTCCAGGTTGATCAGTTTTCCCTCGGCCCGCCGGATCTGCAGCTCACCGCCGTTGAGGGTGCAGATTCCCGCCGAATCATAGCCGCGATATTCGAGACGACGCAGACCATCGATGATAATGGGTGAAGCTTCCTGTGAACCGATGTAACCGACAATGCCACACATATTTCTCCCCTTTATCAGGATTTTTCCGTTTTTTTCCGCAGCGACCAGCCCTCGACGACTTTTTGCTCACAGCGCGAAATGGCCAGAGAGTCTGCCGGAACATCCATGGTGATAGTCGATCCGGCGGCGATCAAGCTGTTACGACCAATATGCACCGGGGCGATAAACTGTACGTCACTGCCGATAAAAACATCGTCCTCGATGGTGGTTTTATGTTTGTTGACCCCATCGTAATTGCAGGTGATGGTGCCGCAACCGAAGTTGACCCCGCGGCCGACTTCGGCATCGCCGAGATAAGTCAGGTGGCTCGACTGTGACCCTTCACCGAGCAGCACCTTCTTGGTTTCTACGAAATTGCCGATCTTGTTATGACCGGTCAGCACGGTTCCGGGGCGCAGGTGGGCCATCGGACCGATTTTACAATCCGGACCGATCTGTGCCCCCTCAATCGCCGAACCCGCTTTCAGATGGGCATGATCCGCGATCTTCGAATCGACCACGACCACGCCGGTTTCGATGATGCAGTGTTGGCCGATTTTCGTTGCGCCGCGCAATTGCACATTGGGGTGCAGGACCGTGTCACTGCCGATTTCCACCCCCGCATCAACATAAACCGTGGTCGGATCGATCATTGTCACGCCCGATTTCAGCAACTCGGTATTAATCCGCCAGCGCATCAGCGCTTCGGCTTCAGCCAGTTGGCAGCGATCATTGATCCCCATCGCTTCGGTCGGATCGGCAACAACGAGCGCCCGAGTCTTTTTCCCGGCGGCAACGGCTGCGGCCACCACGTCGGTCAGGTAGTATTCCCCTTGGGCATTATCAGTTTTGAGATTCTTCAAGGCAGCAAAGACAAATTCAGCATCAAACAGGTAAATGCCGGTATTGATCTCACAGATCTGCCGCTGCTGCTCGGTGGCATCCTGCTCCTCAACAATCTGCAGAATTTGCTCACCATTGCGGACAATCCGCCCATAACCGGTCGGGTTCGGCAGTTCGGCTGTCAATACGGTCACCGCCGCCTGTTCCCGGGCATGAAACTGCTGCAACCGCTGCAGGGTTTCTACTTGCAGCAGCGGGACATCCCCACAGAGCAGCAACAGGGTGCCGGAAAAACCGGCCAGTGACTCGGCGGCGCACATCAGTGCGTGCCCGGTACCGAGTTGCTCGGTCTGTTCAACCCACTCAATGTCCCCCCCGCCAAATATCCGCTGAACCGATTCCGCCTGATGACCGACGACAATCCGCAATTGAGAAAAACCCGCCTCACGAGCCGCTTGCAGAGGATAGGACAATATCGGTTGTCCGCAAATCGGATGCAGCACTTTCGGTAATGCCGATTTCATCCGGGTCCCTTTGCCGGCAGCCAGGACGACTGCTGCTAAACCTTGATCCATGAAAATCCCCTTGCTGGTTTCCCATATGAAAACTTGCAGTGCATCCATCCGGAGTTTCAGATGGACACTTGCTGGTTTCGGAAAGAAAAAACGTTTAATTATCTCGAAACTGCCCAGTGCAAGTCAAGCGGATTGCCCGTGTCATTGCCGATATTTTGCATTAACTATTTTCTGGTTATTGAGCCGGTGGATATTTAATGCAAATGGTAACTATTCAACATTATCAGATCAGAAGAAAAAACGCTTGTCCTCCCCGAGTGCTGCTATCGGGGATCCAGTCTTTCTGTCTTCTAAACTCTGGATTCCGGTTAAAATCCTGCTGGAATGACAATCTTTTTGTACTGTGCTGAATAGATTGCTGCAAATGGTAGGGGTGAATCTTGTATTTGTCCGAATCCTGATCGCTTTGATTGGCCGGAAGCAAAACGAAACCAAAAAAAAAACGGTTTAGCCACAGACAGAGGCGGACAACTGCGGGACGTAAAACCTGAAACCAGAAAAGTTCACAATTCATCCTCACGCCCGTTCACTACGTTCACTCAAGACGCAAAGATCATGGAGAAAACCTTATATGCAAGATGCTTTTAAACCTTAAAAACTTGATTTTGTCTTTGACTCTCTTTGCGGCTCCGCGTGAAACCTTTTTTCGGTTTAGATCTGAAAACCTGTTTTCGCACCCGTTCGCTATGCTCACTCAAGACACTAAGATCACAAAGGAAACCCATTATTCAGGTTTTGATCTTTAACCCATAAATTCGCTTTTGCCCTTGTTCTTCTTAGTGGGCTTTGTGGCTTTGTGCGAGACAAGCTTTTGATTTTGTCCATCAGTTGTCCATGTGTGTCTGTGGCCAATATTTCTTTTCGTAATGAATTTACCGGAGCGAAGTAGATAACCATGTTCAGTTTTTATGAGGAGGCGTATATCGATACACTGCACAAAAGAGCGCGCTGATTGACACCGAGATCGCGGAAAATGGTCGTTTTCGGACAGACACTATTTACAGAACCATAATGGTCACGTATAGTTTCAACCTTGGAGGGCAGGCCGCATGGATGAACGCCACACACTGGGATACGAACTGGACGAAATCCAGAAACAGATCAAAGAGCTGGAAATCCGCTACGAGCAGTATTTTGCCGGGGTGGAGAAACGGGAACCTTTTCAAGACCGTAAAAATCTGGCCCGGCGCCTCCGTCAGTATACCAATCGGCGCATTGTCTGGACTGACCTGAAGTTCCGCTACCAGGGGCTGACCTCCCGTTTCATGTCCTATTCACACTATTGGGATCGCATCCTGCGCTTGATCGATGAAGGCAAATATCATCGTCATACCAGCAAAACAACCGCCCCTTCATTGCCGGCGACAGCAACACAACCGGCAACCGCTTCGTCACGTGCCGAGGTGGAACGGTTACAAAGTGAACTGGCAGCCGCCAGGCAAGCCTGCGGCTTGAGCGGTGCCGCGCCGAGTATCAGCAAAGTGGCTGCGTTTCTGGATTCCCAGCGGGAAAAGATCCGTCAACGTTACGGTGAAAATCCGGTTGTTTTCAGTATCGACAGCAGTGACGGTAAGCCACGTATCAAGGTCACTCTGAAGAAGTAGGTCATTTGAAATCTCCGGTCCGTCAAAATTCACTTTCCGTCCTCATTCCGACCCTGCACGTGCGCCGCTCAGTGCAAGCGGTCGCTCTGGCGGCAGGCAACCTGAAAGCCTGTGTGCCACCGCAGTTGCGTCGACAAACCGAACTGCTCGATCTCTTCCCGCAACAGCACACGGCCGAGCTGGTGGAGATGTTCCTGGCACGCCGGCCCCAGCTGATCGCTTTCCCGCTCTACCTCTGGAATCGCCTGCAAATTCTGCAACTCTGCCGCGAATTAAGAAAAGCACAACCGAATCTGCTGCTCATCGTCGGGGGGCCAGAAGCCAGTGCCGATGCGGAAAATGTGCTGCTTGAAGGGGAACTGGACGGCGTGATCTGTGGAGAGGGGGAAGAGTCTTTCGGGCAACTGCTGCAAGCCTTGGCTGCGGGGCGAACCCCCGTTGCTCTCCCCGGGTTTCTGCCTGCCGATGCGGAAACAGTGCGTCCTGCCGAAGCGGAAACAGTGCGTCCTGCCGAAGCGGCGGTCTGTCGCGATCTTTCCTCTCTCCCTTCCCCCTGGCTGGAAGGGATTCTCCCGTTGACTGAAGGCTGTGGTGTACTCTGGGAGGTCGCGCGCGGTTGTCGCTTCAACTGTGCTTTTTGCTACGACGCCAAAGGGCATCAGGGCGTGCGGCCATTCCCTCCGGAGCGGCTGAGTGCGGAACTGGAGCTATTCGTCGCCAAGGGGGTCGCACAGGTCTGGATTCTCGATTCAACCTTCAATGCCCCGCCGGAACGGGGCAAACAGCTGCTGCGACTGCTGATCGAAAAGGCCCCGCAGATCCATTACCATCTTGAGGCCAAGGCTGATTTTCTCGATGCGGAGACGGCGGAACTGCTCGCACAACTCTCCTGCTCGGTCCAGATCGGTCTGCAATCGGCTGATCCGCAGGTCCTCAAACCGCTGCATCGCGCACTCAGGCCGGGGCAGATGGAACAGGCCCTGAAGCAGCTTTCCATGGCCGGAGTCACCTACGGACTCGACCTGATCTACGGATTGCCCGACGACAACCACGCCGGGTTCTGCCGAAGCCTTGACTTTGCCCTGCAACAACAGCCGAACCAGGTCGATATCTTCCCCCTGGCGGTGTTGCCGGGAACCGAACTTCACCAACGACAGTTGGAATTCGGCCTCAAAGCCGATCCGCGACCACCCTACCTGATCATCGAGAACCGCAGCTATCCGTCTGAACAGCTGACGGCGAGCCGGAAACTGGCGGCGGCCACCGACATCTTTTACAACCGCGGCCGCGCCGTCGGGTTTTTCCTGCAGGTCTGCACCGCTCTCAAACGGCCACCGGCGGCCTTGCTGACCGACTTCGCCAACTGGCTGGAGGGAGCAGCAGGGATCGCTGCTGAAAAGATGCTTGCGGCAGAGCACTGGCAACCGGTTGAAATTCTGCCCTTGCAGCAGAAATTTGTTGCTGAACAGTTGCGAAAAGCCGGACAGAAAAAATTGCTGCGGATCACTGAAGACCTGATCAATTACCATTTTGCCTGTGCGGAAATGCTGCTGGCAGAGGAGTGTCACCCGGCGCAAAAACTGCCGCCGCAAAGGCAATATGCCCGGCAGCGCTGGCGACTGAATCCTCAGGTGCGGCTGCAGAAGTTCACTTATGATGCGGAAGAGCTGGGGGAATGGGGCGGGCAACCGTTGGCAACGCTGGCAAGGCAACTGGCTGCGGAACCGGCTTACGTCATCTTTCTCCGCCGGCAGGGGGAGTTTGTTGTGGAATCACTCCAGGAGGACTTCGCCAAAATGCTGCTGGCCGCCGGCGGCAAAAAAACCGGGGAGCAATTGATACGCGGATTGACCCCGGAAGACGGGGCAGAGATGCTGGAATTTGCCCTCAATGAGGG
>JADFVC010000402.1 GCA_015222355.1 Chloroflexota bacterium
GGCAGATGGAGGTGCTGCAAACAACACTGGCACAGGAACGGGAAAAAGCGCAGGTTGCAGAGTCGCGCCGGCGCGCCAAGGCCGCGCGAGGGATCGAGCATCACGCGCTGCAACAGAGTGCACAATTCGCCGCCCGTTTGTTCACCCATGCGGCCGGGCCGGAACTGGAAACGCGCCTTTTTGACCTCCTGGTGGATAACCTGTCCAGCCTCTCCAGCGATCAAATTGCCGCGCTCAGCACGCAATGGGGCGAACCACCCGAGGTTATCATGGTCGCCAGCGCCTACCCGTTCGCAGAAGATCGACGGCAACGCCTGGAGGAAACACTGACCGAGGTCACCGGACTTTCCGTCCCCGTGGATTATCAACAGACTCCCGACCTGTTGGCGGGTCTGCGTATCACTATCGGTGCCTGGGTACTGCATGCTAACGTGCGGGATGAATTGAAAGCCTTCGCAGAGTTTGCCTATGCCGCAGGATAATATTGAATCCACCGGGCCGCTGGCGCGGCAGGCCGCGTGGCTTGAGAACTACCGGCCAGGACTGCGCATCGCCGAGCGGGGCAACGTCCTCTCCGTGGGTGATGGCATCGCCTGGATTTCAGGGCTGCCTTCCGCCGCCATGGATGACATCCTGGATTTGGAGGACGGCAGCCGCGCCATGGTCTTCGACCTGACCGAGGATCGCATCGGCGCCGTATTATTACATGAAACCAGTGCGCTGACCGCCGGCACCCCGGCCCACCTCACCGGTTACCTGCTGAGTATTCCCGTGGGCGATGCCCTGCTCGGGCGGGTCATCGATCCATTGGGAACACCGCTTGATGGTGAAGCGACACCACCCCCCACGACCTGGCAACGTCTTGAGGCCCTTTCGCCACCCATCACCATGCGCGCCTTCGTACAGACCCCACTGTACACGGGCATCAAGATCATCGACACCCTGATTCCCATCGGCAAGGGACAGCGACAACTCCTCATCGGCGATGATGGCCTCGGTCGTAGTGCTCTCGCACTCGACACGGTGATTAACCAACGGGGCAAGGATGTCCTCTGCGTCTATGTGCTGATCGGTCAGAAACGCTCCACCGTTGTTAACACCATTGATACTCTTCGTGAATACGGTGCACTGGAGTACACCACCGTAGTCGTAGCGGAGGCAAGCAGCCTGCCCGGTCTACAGCACCTGGCCCCCTTCGCCGGTTGCGCCGTTGCCGAGTTCTGGATGCAGCAGGGACACGACACCTTAGTGGTATATGACGATCTGGCGACCCATGCCAGAAGCTACCGCGAGTTATCCCTGCTATTGCGCCGTCCACCGGGACGAGAGGCCTATCCCGGCGACATTTTCTCCGTGCATGCTCGCTTGCTGGAACGTGCCACATGTCTGAACGTGGCTCATGGTGGTGGCAGTATGACTGCGTTGCCGATTGTAGAAACCAAGCAGGGCGAGATCGCCGCCTACATCCCGACCAACCTAATCTCCATTACCGACGGGCAGGTCTATCTGGACCGAGGTCTGTTCGCCGGTGGCTTCCGCCCCGCCATCGATATCGCCCGTTCGGTCTCCCGCATTGGCGGTCAGGCCCAGCATCCCCGTATCAAGGAGGAAGCCGGGCGCATGAAACTCGACTACCTCCAGTTTCTGGAGTTGGAGATCTTCACCCGCTTCGGCGCGCGGCTTGAGGCCTCCATGGAGACCGCCATTGCGCAAGGCCGCACATTACGGGAAATTCTGAAACAGGATCGATTGGCACCCCTCTCCGTAACTTTCCAGATGGCCTGGTTAGTGGCCTTCAACAACGGTTGTTTTAAAAACGTACCGCCTGAATCAATTCACGCACTGCTCGAGACTCTGCAGCACCAGGCACACCACACCACACTGACCCTCGATAGCCCTCGCGAGAGCTGGAGCAACGCAGTGGCTGCCTGGCTCCCCAGTTCCGACCAGGAAACGACCCCATGACCCGTCGCCAGGATCTGGAACACCACCGTCATAGCCTGGGTGAGATTCGGGAGATTATGAATTCCATGAAAACCCTGGCTTACATGGAGACCCGTAAGCTTTCACGTTTCCTCAACGCCCAGCATGCCGCAGTCAGAAGCATCGAGGACACGGCGGCGGATTTCCTGAGTTTCCATCCCGAAACCCTGCCCGAAGTTGATGAAACAACCCGGGTCTACCTCTTGATCGGCACCGAGCGCGGCTTCTGCGGCGACTTCAACCAGACCTTGGTGCGTGATCTCGAATCGACCCTGGAGACACATCCGGTCGGCAATCCGCTGCTGATCGCTGTCGGGCGCAAGCTACACACCCTGATTGAAAACGATGCGCGCGTGACGGCCCTGATTGATGGCGCCGGTGTTGTGGAAGAGATAGCAGTCGTACTCAATCAGATGGTGCGCGCCTTGTCTTCTTTACAGGAACAGCACGGCATGCTGACTGTGTATGGACTCTACCACAGCGGTCATGATGGTATCGTCATGCAAAAACTGTTGCCATCCTTTCAGCGTTACCTGCATCAACCGCCGCGCTTTCCACATCCGCCGGTATTGAACCTGTCGCCCACAGAGTTTCTGCGCGAGCTGACGGAACAATATCTTTTTGCGGCCCTGCACGAGATGCTGTATACCTCGCTCATGGCCGAAAACCATAACCGCGTGGCGCACCTGGAAGGGGCTGTTAAACACTTGGACGATAAGTCGGACGAACTAGCCCGGCAATGCAATGCGCTACGCCAGGAGGAGATCATCGAGGAGATCGAGGTTATTCTGCTCAGTGCCGGCAACATCGATGAGGACTGGCGTCAACATAAGTCATTGAGGACCAAGTATTCAGTAAAGGCAAAAAACAGTAGAATAATCGATGGAAAACCAACAATAGATTGATGCCGGGCAGACCGAGTCCCTGATACTGATCACCTTGGGTGCGCGGCTGATTCTGAGCCCGCTTATGAAGAACCTCATATCATGTTAGTCGAAGATGTCCTGAAGCAGTTCGTGCCTCAGAGAAGGAAGGTAGTAGATAATGGGCCCCTGACGCACGATGCCAGAGCCGTCTCATTGACATTGTTTCCCTGTTGGAAGGGAGAATGTGGGAATGAAAGTAAACACTTATCGTATTAAAGAAGACAACGGGCTTGAGCGCACTACGCCTGATCAGGCCGCCAAAGGTCTATCTGACGCCACGTCATGCCTATGGATCGACATTGAACAGCCCTCGGTTGATGGCCTTAAAGACTTGCTTGCTCCCTTGGATCTGCATCCTTTGGTATTCGATAACTGCCTGGAGCCTGCCGCCAGTCCGCTGCTCGCGCCCTACAACAAATGCCTGTTTGTCCGTATGCCCATCCAGCAGAGCTGGGATCGTCCGGACATTGGCTTCCTCTGTATCATTGGCTTAAGTAACGCGATCGTGACGGTGCATGCGTCTCCCGCGCCCTCCCTGGAAAAGCTTGCCGACGATTTCTCCACGACCATGAGCTTCCATGTGGCTGGTGCGTCGGCCATTCTCTATCATATTATTGATCGTCTGATCGATGAAGATATGGCTTTTGCCTTGGCCTCTCGCCGACGGGTTGAAGCGCTGGCGGAAAAGGGATACCGCACGCTTTCAGGCGCCGTAGGCGCCAACCCACCGAAAGCAAATTCCTATCACTTAAAGTCACCCTGGAAAGTTGCAGATTGCCTTAACCTGGCTATACTTGGAGGCGGACCGAATCCGTTTCATGGTTTTGAAATGGGATTCCGCTTCGAGTCGTAATTCCCAAAAAAACAGCAAAAAGAGAGGAGAAAAAGGTATGAAAGGTTCGGAAATTTCAAAACAGATCCAGCAACAAAGAAACGAGAATCTCTTTTTCGTCCGATGGTGGAGAAAAGAAAACGATTTTGCCGATCATGAACTGCTCGACAGTTTCCTCGAAAATCTCGATCCCCATCAGGAATTTGAGAGCTTTGAACTGCTGGACATGGAACAGATGTGGGAAATCCTCCATCGTGAGAATCCGGAGCACATCTCCCGGGATAAGCAGTTGGGAAAAGAGGTTATCCTGTGGGAGCGCCCCGAGAAGGAAGGGGAGGAAGGGCATGTGGTCTGCCCGTTCACGCCCGAATCGATCATGACCATCTTTGACGTGGAAACCAAGGGGAATGTCATCGTATAGATTTTTAATTCGTCCTTTAAAAGAATCCTGATTCCGTGATTATTGGACGAATAAAGGGTGTAAGTGCTTGGCCTTAGGTTGCTCACCAAGCTCTGCCATCAACCCTCTAGACCGAGGCTTAATATTAAGTTTCTTTTAAATCTGACAATGCCAGTCAGGTCGAGCCTGAGCAACGATGATTAGTCAATCCGGTTCTCTCTCCTGGTGGGGTTCAGATGCGTCTCACACGAATCACATCTTTATATGACAAATGATTTCAGGTAGGTTTGCCGGACATTGCAGAGAAAATGTTTACCGGATCCCGCAAGGGCCTTGCAGGGAATGGGAGGGTGGATAAAGCGGCACTTCAAATACGGGAAGCCCGCACACTTGGCAGAGTATGCGGGCTCTTTCTGTTTGCGGCCTCCTTTGTCCGACTCAAGCTGACGTGGTCAAGTAAAAGTGGACAGTTTGTTAAGCCACTTTTTCCAGTCTCTGCATTTCCTCAAAATCTCTGGGACTGA
>JADFVC010000403.1 GCA_015222355.1 Chloroflexota bacterium
ATGCCGTTGATCAAGTACGCCCTGCTGGGAATTGCGGCACTGTTGGCTTACCTGCTGTTCCTGCGTCCGGTTCTCAAGGCCCTGCGGGGAGCCTCCGAGGAGACCGCTCTGATGAAGACCGTCGAGGAAATGGAAGCTGAGCTGAGGGCCGAGGAAGGTACGCTGCTGCTTGGTGGGCCGAGCGATCCTCTGGCGCAGATCCGCCAGGAGGTTTTAGGTGGGGACATGTTGCCGGTGCAGGTGGTGAAGAACTGGCTGCGGCAGGAACCGGCAGAATCCTGATAACCCTGAACAACCTGATCGGGAGCGATCCGTGATAAATGCAAAACACCTGTCCGGAGCCAAAAAAGCGGCCCTGTTGCTGCTCTGTTTGGGCGAAGAGGCAACAGCGAAGATTTTTGAAGCGCTGGATGATAGTGAGGTTCGGGAAATCAGCCGCTGCATGATGGATATCGAGCATGTCGATCCGAATCTGGCCCGGGAAATCCTTGAGGAGTTCAAGGAAGCGCGTGGGGGTGATATCGGGATCTACATCCAGGGTGAAAAATTCGCCAAGCACGCCATTCTGGGTGGGTCAGATAACGATCGTGCCCAGTATCTGCTCGATCAGGTTTCTGCCGGTATCGAAGGGCGCCCGCTGGAAACCATCTCGAAGATGCATCCGCGGATGGTGGCCGGCTTGCTGGAAAATGAACATCCGCAGACCGTTGCCTTGATCCTCTCCACCCAGAAAGAGGACCATACCAGCCGTATTCTTGCCGAGTTGCCTGACGATAAGCACGGCGAGATCATGTATCGTATCGCCAAGATCGACAATGTCTCTCCGGAGGCGATCAGCCAGATCGAGGAGGCCTTGCAGCGCGAGGTTGGCGCGGTCGTCGGCAGGGATCGCAAGCAGGTTGGCGGGATCGAGAAAGTCGTTGAAATCCTCGGCAAGATGGACAAGGGCGCCGACCAGGCGATTCTCACCAGTATCGAAGCGGTTGACCCCGATATGGCGGAAGAGATCCGCCGGATGATGTTCACCTTCGAGGACTTGGCAAGTATCGATAACCGCGGCATGCAGGCGGTCCTGCGCGAGGTCAGCACCGATATGCTGACCCTGGCACTGAAAACTGCTTCCGATGCCATCAAACAGAAAATCTTCGAAAACATCTCCCAGCGTGCAGCAGATATGATCATCGAAGACCTGGAAGCCATGGGGCCGCGAAAACTCTCTGAGGTTGAAGTGATGCAGATGGAGGTCGTCAAGGTCGCTCTCAAGCTTGAAGAAGATGGAACGATTGTCATTCCAGGCCGTGGTGGAGGTGGTGATGAGCTTGTCTAAAATTTATCGTGGCGTCGAAGCCGGCGACTTAAAAGAATTCCAGTTCCGCTCTTTTGGCGAAGCCGAGCCCTTGTCGACACTGGATGCCGAGGGCCTTGACCGGCCGAGTTTTGATGAGCCGAGCATCCCGGTCGCGATGACACCGTCTGTCCCGGCAGCAGCGTCCGTGGCCCGGCAGCTTGAGGAGGCCTATGGCCGTGGCCGGCAGGAAGGGTTGGCGGCTGCCGAACAACGCCTTGAGTCGGCAACGCAGGCCCTGACCCAGACACTGGAAGACGTCAGCCGGCTGCGTGATTCATTGGCCCGGTCCGGCAGTCAGGACATGTTGCGCCTGGTGATGGCGGTTGCCGAACAGGTGATTCGACGCAACATTGAAGTTGATCCGAATGTTGTCCTGTCGATTATTGAGAATGCCTTGCAAGCCTCGGTACGGTCTGACAGCTATCGAATTTGTATCAACCCGACCGATCTGGAAGGCGTCACCAAGCAGAAACCACTTTTTCTGGCCAGTATCAGCGGGTTGAAAAATATCAGCTTTGAGGCCGATGCCGCTATTTCTCCCGGCGGTTGTCGGGTCGATTCCGAACTGGGGGATGTCGATGCCACCATCGAGACCCAGCTCGAAAGTATCCGGCAGGCTCTCAATGAAGCGATAACGGAAGATTAATGCAGGATCTGGTCGCACGCATCAAAGCGGTGAATCCGCTCAAGGTCAGTGGCAAAGTGACCCAGATTGTCGGCTTGGTTGTCGAAGGCTACTGCCCGACTGCGACCGTCGGTACCCTGTGTCAGATGATCCCCTTGGGCGGGGGGGCGCCGGTTCCGGCTGAAGTGGTCGGTTTCAAGGATTCCCGCGCCCTGCTGATGCCGCTCGGTGAACTCCGTGGTTTGGGTTCGGGCAGCCTGATCCGGGTGGTACGCAACAGTGCTACCCTGCCGGTCGGGAATCAATTACTC
>JADFVC010000404.1 GCA_015222355.1 Chloroflexota bacterium
CACCAAGACCTTCACCGGGGAATCTTTTGCGGTCTTCCGCGAAGAACTGATCGCCCTGACTGAAGGGAAAACGCATTTCAGATCAGAAGCCGTCGTCAAAACCCTCGATGGAGAGAGAAGGGATGTCATCGTACAACTCTTTGTTGAACCAGACAGCAGGGGCTGGTCTCAAGCCTACCTGGCACTGACGGATATCTCTGAGCAGAAGAAATCCGAGAATGCCTTGCAGTCGAGTGAATCCCAACTCCGGAGCATTTTACGCGTAGCTCCCACCGGGATCGCCCTGGTCGTCGATCGAGTCCTGCAGGCGTCGAATCAAAAACTGTGCGAAATTGTCGGATATCCCCGTGAAGAACTGATCGGCCAATCGGCCCGCATGTTCTACCGCACGAATGAAGATTATGAATATGTCAGCCAGGAACAATACCGTCAAATCGACCTTTACGGCACCGGAACGATCGAAACCCGCTGGCAACGTAAGGACGGAGCAATCATTGATGTCCTGCTCTGCTCCACGCCCCTGAATGCCACCGACATCTCTGAAGGGGTTACTTGTACGATACTGGACATGACCGCTCGGAAGCAGGCGGAAAGGGCATTGCGCGACAGTGAAGAAAACCTGCGAACGATTCTTCACTCAATCGGGGATGCGGTCATCGCCACGGATGCTCAACAGCGGGTGATCAGACTCAACCCGATTGCAGAACAGCTCACCGGGTGGGACGCAAGTGAAGCGACAGGAAAAAACCTCAAGGAAGTTTTTAACATTACCAACGCAGAAACCGGACTGCAGGCAGAAGATATCGTTGGCAAGGCATTAACTTCAGGTAACATCGTTCGTCTCAGTAATCAAACCATTCTCAGGTCTAAGGAGGGCAAACAATACCCTATTGCGGATTCGGCAGCTCCGATCAAAGATGCTGGTGGGAACACGAACGGAGCCGTGTTGGTGTTTCGTGACATGACCGAAGAGCTCCGGACGCGCGAAGAGTTACAGAGGATACAAACCCTGGAAAGCATCGGCATCCTCGCCGGGGGGATAGCTCACGATTTCAACAACATCCTGATGGGCTTGTTCGGCAATATTGCCTTGGCAAAAAGGAAACTATCCCCGGATCAT
Source organism: Chloroflexota bacterium (assembly GCA_015222355.1). Classification (GTDB taxonomy): domain Bacteria; phylum Desulfobacterota; class Desulfuromonadia; order Desulfuromonadales; family Geopsychrobacteraceae; genus Malonomonas. The sequence goes on from JADFVC010000404.1 coordinate 1,121, forward strand.
CCCAGCTACAAAAATCTGCAGAACGCAGAAAACAGTGCGGATCGCGCAAGAAATCTGACAGGGAAATTGCTCACATTTGCCAAGGGAGGGGAACCGATCAGGGATCATGTCAGCCTTGCTGATCTGATTAAAGAAGTCGTCGGGTTCGACCTTACGGGCAGCAATGTCAAACTGATTTTTGAGTATCCCGAGGATCTCTGGGCCGCAGATGTTGACAAGGGACAAATCCAGCAGGTGTTTTCCAACCTGACAACCAACGCCAACCAGGCGATGCTGGAAGGAGGAGAGCTGCAAATCAGTCTTCAAAACCTAGACAACATTGACAGCATTATTCAAAGCCTGGCGCCTGGAAAGTATATCAAGGCCGTGGTCAAAGACAACGGGCCTGGAATCGATGAGAATGATCTCGGGCGGATATTCGACCCTTACTTCAGCACCAAGCAGGCCGGCAGCGGTCTCGGTCTTGCCACCGTCTATTCGATTATCCATAAGCATAACGGGCAAATCAGCGTTACCTCGGAACCCGGGAAAGGGACAACCTTTACCCTGTTGCTCCCGGCAAAGGACTCAGCACCACCCCGACAAAAAACAGCAGAAGTCGAGACAACTTTGCCCCTATTCCCCACTGCCCGCATTCTGGTGATGGATGATGAATCAGCCATTCGGGATTTAGTGACGGAACTGCTGAAAAATATCGGCTATTCAGTTGCCACAACCGGCAACTGCCATGAAGCCATCGCTGCCTATAAGCAGGCTCGGGAAAAGGGCGAAGACTTTGACATTGTTATCCTTGATCTCACCATCCCGGGTGGGCCTGGCGGGGAAAAGGCTGTCAAGGAGATTCTCCAGATCAATCCTGAAGCAAAAGTCATCGTTGCCAGCGGTTACGCCGAGGATCCAGTGATGTCCCGTTACGCGGAATATGGGTTCAAGGGGGTCATTACCAAGCCCTTTTCACTCGGAGAGTTACAAAAGGTCCTTGAAACAACAATGGCTTCATAGATCAGAAACCGGCAGGTCTGGAGAAGAAATTTCTCAATGCCCGAGTCGTTCAGCCTGCGGAATCAAGCGCTGATAATCGTTGTAAGTCAGGCTGGTTTCCCAGTGCCCACTGAACATTCCGAACAAAACTCCACTTGCGAACAGCAGAACGACCACCAGAGAAAAACCCCAGGCCGGTAGTGACCGCTGCCAGGTGCTGATGGCCAAGGTGTCCGGTTCAGGGCAATGATCGACGCAGGTCAAGCAGCCGGTACACTCGCCAGCGAATCGCCTTTGACCGTGAATGAGCTGTTTTCATAAGAATGAGTTGTACGTGATTTCCGCGGAATGGGATATGCCCTAAATCAAATCCCTGGAAGGGGTGACCAGCGACAACTATAATTCCCCCCTGACGACAATTATATTTCCCGTTTGAAGTCGAAGCCGGTTATTCAGATTCTCC
>JADFVC010000405.1 GCA_015222355.1 Chloroflexota bacterium
ACTCCGTGGTTTGGGTCCGGGCAGCCTGATCCGGGTGGTACGCAACAGTGCTACCCTGCCGGTCGGGAATCAATTACTCGGCCGGGTGATCGATGCCCTCGGCCTGCCGCTTGATGAACAGCCGCTGGCTCCCTGTGAAGAGGAATTTCCCCTCTATGCCCTGCCGGCCAGTCCGATGGCCCGTAGGCAGATTACCCAACCTCTCGATCTGGGGGTGCGGGCGATCAATGGGCTGCTGACCTGCGGGACCGGACAACGGATGGGTATCATGGCCGGATCCGGGGTCGGCAAAAGTGTTCTGCTCGGCATGCTGGCCAAACACACCCGTGCCGATGTCAACGTCATTGCCTTGATTGGTGAGCGGGGTCGCGAGGTGCGTGAGTTTATCGAGCGGGACTTGGGCCCCGAAGGCCTGGCTCGGTCGGTGGTGGTGACGGCGACCTCCGATGTTTCGCCGCTGTTGCGCATGCGTGGAGCTTTTGTCGCCACCACCATCGCTGAGTATTTTTGTGCTCAGGGAAAAAATGTCTTGCTGCTGATGGATTCGGTGACCCGCTTTGCTATGGCCATGCGCGAGGTCGGATTAGCCATCGGTGAACCGCCAACCACCAAAGGCTATACCCCGTCGGTTTTTGCTACCCTGCCGAAACTTCTTGAGCGAGCCGGAAATTTCACCGGCAAGGGAAGTATCACCGGGCTTTACACGGTCCTGGTCGAAGGGGATGACATGAATGAGCCGGTGGCTGATGCTGTCCGCTCGATTCTCGACGGGCATATCGTTTTGTCCCGCGATCTGGCGGCTCGCAACCATTATCCGTCGATCGATATTCTCAATTCGGCCAGTCGGGTCATGCGTGACATTGTCACTCCGGAACATCTTCAGTTGAATGGCCAGATCCGCGAGGTCATGGCAATGCACAAGGAAGCTGAAGATCTGATCAACATCGGGGCCTATGTTGAAGGGAGTAACGGCAAGATCGATTACGCGATCTCTCGAATTGAAGCGATCCGCGAGTTTTTGTGCCAGGGAATGGACGAAGCCGTTGATCTGGAACAGACGCTTGCAGAGCTGACAGCCCTGATTCTGGATCGTCGCCAACAAGCGAGGTGATGCAGATGACAAAAAAGTTCAAATTGCAATCGGTTCTGAATTATCGCCAGTCGCTTGAGGATCGGGCACAGCAGCTCCTGATGACCAGTTTGCAGCACAGAAGCACGCTTGAAAAAGCGTTGGGACAGCAGCGAAACGCTTTGCGGCAGCATGATGCCGAACTGAAACGGCGTCAGCAGGAAGGTTTGACAATCGACGAAATAGATCTGTTTGAGTCGCAGATTCGGCACTGTCGCCGTATGAGTGCAGATTTGCAGCAGCAGTTGCAGCGCTTGGAGCGGCAGATTGTCTCTGAACGGGAGGAATTACTGAGTTGTGCTCGGGATCGACAGGTGATGGAGAAACTGAAAGAGAAACAGGACGCTGAATATCGCCAGGAGTTAAGCCGCAAAGAGCGGGCGATGCTTGATGAAATCGGCCTCCGCAACAAAAGGGGATAAGTGATGAAATATCGCGTCGTCCTGATCATTTTGAGCATGCTGTTTGTCCCGCTGGCACTGTTTGCCCGGGAAATGGCTGACGGGCAGGAGATCACATCGGTTGAGGAGCGACGGATCCTGGTATCGATCGAGCAGGGATACGACAAACTGGCGGAACGGGAGGCGGAACTTGACAGCCGGGAAATGCAGCTAAAGACCCTGCAGGATGAGGTCGATAAGAAACTCGCGGCGATGCAGGAATTACGTAAAGAGCTGGTTAAATTGCTGAATCGCAAGCAGGAGGAGGAAGGTCGCCGGGTCGGCGCATTGAGCGGTATCTACGAAAAAATGGAACCGACGAAGGCGGCTCGCCTGATCAGGGATCTGGACAAGCAGCTGGCCATAGAGCTGCTGC
>JADFVC010000406.1 GCA_015222355.1 Chloroflexota bacterium
CATCATCTGTAGTGCGAACATTGTCTATCCTCCTTTAGAATATCTCTCGGTGTTGTTCTTCAGATGTTGCCGATTGATATTTCAAAAGCAGTGCCAACTTTATAAAAATAAATATCGCTATGTTTTCAGCAGGTTACAAGTTATAGGAAAAACAGCATGCCCTCTTGCGACGTCGCAGCTGTCGCAAGAGGGCATTTAGATGCGACAGCTGCGACGTCGCAAGAGGGTACAACGAAAAAAGTTCAGGAAAGCTGTTCTCGGGAAAGGTTCAGGCGCTGCAAATGACGATAGAGGGTGGCGCGGTGCACACCGAGATGACGAGCCGCAGCAGAAAGATTGCCGTCCGCAGCACGATAGGCGGCCCGGATATTGGCTTCCGACAACTCTGCCCTGATTCCGCGGCCCCGGCCGACCGGAATCAGGGCGGCATCGACAGTCACTTCGTCTGAAGGCTGCTGAGCGTAAGGAATGACAACCGGCAGGTTTTGTGGATTTTCAGTCGAAGAAGTATTGATCGGCGACTGGGCAAACTGTTGTCGTTCACGAATCCATTCGGCAAAAGCCCGGGCGCCGATTGCCTCGGTTTCCGCCTCGACAACTATCCGCTCCAGCAAGTTACGCAGCTCCCGTACATTGCCGGGCCAGCGGTAGGATTGTAACAGTCGCATGGCTTCACTGGTCAGGCGCTGTACCCCTTTGCCGTACTTGACATTAAACTGCTGCAAAAACAGATCGGCCAGCAACGGGATATCCTCAACCCGTTCACACAAGGCAGGCAGATGAATCCGCAGAACGGCCAGACGGTGGTAAAGGTCAGCGCGAAAGCGATGATCGGCAACGGCCTGTTCCAGGGGCACATTGGTGGCCCCGATCACCCGGACATCCACCTGCCGACTTTTCTCACCGCCAACCCGCTGCACCTGGCCATCCTCCAGCACCCGCAGCAGCTTGCTCTGAATATGCAACGGCATATCGCCGATCTCGTCCAGAAACAGGGTGCCGCCATCGGCCCGCTCAAAATAACCGCGATGTTCCCGTACCGCACCGGTGAAGGCTCCCCGCTCATGGCCGAACAGTTCCGATTCGAGCAACTGTTCACTGACCGCCGTACAGTTGAGTACGGCGAAGGGTCTTCCCCGGCGATTGCTCTCTTCGTGCAAAGCCTGGGCAACCAGTTCCTTGCCGGCACCGGTTTCTCCGGTAATGATCACCGCCGCATCGGAGGCACCGTAGAGGCGGATCTTACGGAAAACCTCACGCATCGCCGGGCTGCCGCCAGTCAGATTACGAAAACCGACCTCCTGTCTGCTGGCAGTTGTTTCCCGTCGCAGGCTGATCCGCACCAGCTGGCCGAGATAATCATCGGTCAACCCGGCAAACTGGATGTCCGCCAGAAATTCCGGTTGATCCGGCAGCAGACGTATTTTGACATCAGTCAGGTCGTACCCCTGTTCAAGCACTTCGCTGACCAGATCAACCAGGGAGGGGGTTGTTGAGGGGAGAAATTGTTGCGGGGAGCGGCCCCTGACCTGGGCCGGATCGACCTTCAGCCAACCGGCAAGCCGCTCAGACAGGCTTTTTACCTGCCATTCGCCATGGCCCCAACGAATCAACATGAGATCCGGGGCGATAGCCGGCAAATATTCTCGGTTTTCCCGGGGATCAGCCATCGACAATAAATTCAACGCCGGAGTTCATAAACCAGCTGTTGGTAAGATTCTTCGCCAGATTCAAAGTGGAGCAAACGAACACCCATTCCCCCCTTGCTGGCAACCCGGATGAGGCTGGGAGGAACTTTTTTCGCCCACTGAACACGCCCATGAGCGATGACGGTGTCCCCGTTTGGCAGCAGCATTTCAATCAGCAACTTCCGTCCAGGAGGCTCCGGCTGCCCGGTCGTGATGAAAAGCCCCCGATCACTCATATCTTCAGTAAAGGCAACGCGCTTCGGGGAGTCAACCCCGAAGCGGAGCTTCAAACGCTTTTTTTTCCGTTTTAATTCCCTTTTCTCAGCCACAACAGCTCCCGTCTAGAAATTTTCCAGACACCTTCGGTAAACACAACACACTGGAATCATATCAAATTACGCAGAAAATTGCTTTTCAGCAAGAGGAATCGAGAGGTGGCCGACCTATTGTCCAAATAGTGGCGGTGGCTCTGGGCTGTGTATACTCAATTGACATCGCCCGGAGATGGGCCTAAAATCGCCCCCTTTTAAATATCCATCTATCCCGCCCTTCCCCGGGAACGATAATCTGCCGCAGTGACTGCTTTGTGGTTTGTGTTTGGTAATATGCTGAATAGTTTACAGGTAGAGAAAGGTCAACAATGAAAGTTCTGATTACCGATGAGATTTCCAAAAGTGGACTTTTGCCGATTCTTGATGACCCACGTATTCAGGTTGATTTCAAGGTTGGCCTGCCCGTAGACGAGTTGCATCAGATTATCGGTGATTACGAGGCGATCATTACCCGTAGTATGACTCAGGTGAACCAGGCATTGCTGGATCGTGCGACCAAGTTGAAGATCATTGCGCGGGCCGGAGTCGGGATCGATAATGTCGATGTCGAAGCAGCCAGCAGCAAAGGAATCATTGTCGTCAACGCTCCTTACGGCAATGTCAACTCGGCCGCCGAGCACACCATGGCGCTGCTCCTTTCTTACTGTCGTAACGTGTCGATCGCCAATGCCAGCCTCAAGGGGGGCGACTGGCAGCGGGCACCCTTTACCGGTTATGAACTGAAAGATAAAACGATCGGCGTTATCGGTCTCGGCAAGGTGGGTGGCCGGGTGGCATTGCGTTGCCGGGCTTTTGAAGCCAATGTCATCACTTACGATCCCTATATCTCGGAAAAGCGGGCTGAAGATTTTGGCGTCAAGCTGGTTTCGTTGGAGGATGTTATCCGTTTCTCCGATATCATCACCGTGCACACGCCGCTCAATGAGGAAACCCGTGACCTGATAACCACTGAACATTTTGCCGGGATGCGGGATGGCGTCTTTATCGTCAATTGTGCCCGCGGCGGTATCATCAACGAGCAGGCGATGCTGGCTGCCCTGGAAAGTGGCAAGTGCGGTGGCGCGGCTTTTGATGTCTGGAGTGAGGAACCACCGAAAAGCGAACTGCTGAAAAAACTGATTGCTCATCCGAAGATGCTGGTTACCCCTCACCTCGGCGCCAACACCTTCGAGGCGCAGAAGAATGTCGCTGTCGATGTGAGCAAAGAAATCGTCAATTATGTCGACGGTCAGCCACTGTCGAACGCGGTGAATATCCCCCGTTTCGATCCCGATCTGATGGAACACATGAAGCCGTTTATGCGACTGATCTCGATCATTGGTGACTTTATCTCGCAACTGGCTCCGCCGAATCCGCACAAGATCACCTTTACCTACAATGGCAAGTTGGCCCGTTTTGACTGTTCCCCCTTAAGTGTTTGCGGCCTGGCCGCGCTGCTCAACCATTGTACCGAGCAGGACGTCAATATGGTCAATGCCAGCCTGATTGCCCGGGATATGGGGATTGAGGTCGAGTCGGTCCGCTCCACGGAAACCGATTCTTTTTCCAATCTGATCACCTTGAGCCTGGAGAGCACTCAAGGAAAGCGGTCGATTGCCGGGACTCTTTTTGAAGGAATCCCGAAAATTGTCAAGATGCGCAACTTCGACATCGATTTCCGTCCTGAAGAGCATATGCTGGTGATGACCTATGCCGACCGGCTCGGTTCTATCGGCAAGATCGGCACCATTCTCGGCAATGCCGGTGTGAATATCGGCAATATGAGCCTCGGCCGGACCGAAAAGGCGGGTGAGGCGATGGTAGTTTTCTCCATCGATTCTTCGGCCGATGAAGCGACACTTAACGCTGTGAAAGAAGCGGTGAACGCCACGTTTATCCGTGCGGTACACATCCGCCAGTAAACTGTTTTTTCTACGGTGAAAAGCAAGAGGTGCGTCCTGCGGGGTGTGCCTCTTTTTTGTTCGGGGGTTTCTTAAGCAAACAGCGGCAGATCGCAGGGGGGGATGATGCCGCGTTGTTCAGCGCGGGCGAAGAGCGTTTCCACGGCCTGAATGCCTGCCTCGCCAAGATCGACGGAAAAATCGTTGACGTAAAGAGCGATGTGATTGCGGACGACATCTTCTGCCAACTCCTGGGCATGTTGGCGAATGTAGTCTTGTGGTTGCTGTGGATGGGCAAAGGCGAATTCGACGCTGGACCGCAACGCCTGATCAATCTGTTGAATCAGTTCATGGCCGAGGGAACGTTTGGCCAGTATGCCTCCCAGGGGGATCGGGCATCCTGAATCCTCTTCCCACCATTGGCCGAGATCCAGCACCTGTTGCAGCCCATGCCGTTGAAAGGTAAAACGCGATTCGTGGATGATGACCCCCGCCTCTGCCCGCCCCGCTGATACGGCTGCCATAATTTCGTGAAATGGGAGGATCAGCAGGTTGTCGTAGCCTTCTCCATAGAGTTGCAACAGCAGGTTGGCCGTGGTCAGCTGTCCGGGGATGGCGATTTTCTTGCCACGCAGCTGTGCCATGTCGGTTGCCTTTTGAGCGACAACCAACGGTCCGCAGCCCCGCCCGAGTGCCCCGCCACTGTGTAACAGGGCGTAGTCCTGTCGCAGGTGCCCGAGGGCATGGTAAGAGATTTTTGTCACATCAAGGCGGCCTTCAAGGGCCAATCGGTTGAGCGTTTCGACATCCTCCAGTTGCTCGATAAAGCTCACTCCCGGGCAGGGAATCCGGCCGTGGATCAGTCCATAAAAAATGAAAGTGTCGTTTGGGCAAGGAGAATAGCCGAGGGTCAGTTCCTGCATCAATGATCCTTATTGCTCCGGCCAGTGTGTCAGGAGTTCGAGGACCGCAAGCTGGGCAGTTTCGGCTCCCTTGACAATATCCCACTGCTGTGGGTTATGGGTTCCGGTCGGGTTGGAGATGCCACGCAGTTCAAGTAACGGCAGGTGATATTCGGCACAAACCTGGGCGGCCGCCGCACCTTCCATGTTTTCACAGATGCCGCCGGTGCGTTGTTCAAGTTCCTCGCTCAGGAGTTGTTGGCCGCTGCCGCAATTGACTGTCACAAAGGGTCCACAAACAGCTTCCGGAAGGATTGATCGAGCCCAGTCTCCCAGTTGAGATTGCAACGGATAACTTTGTTGCAGGGGCGGCATCAGCTGCGAATCCTGTGGGATGTCGAGCTGGTCCAGGGGGATAAATCGATTTGCCGTGGCCACACCCAGATCCCCATAAATTTCTTCATTGGCCAGTGCCAAGTCGCCGATTTTCAGGCCGCTGCCAGGGTAACAGCCGCCACAACCGCAGAGCAAGACCGAACTCAGTGGATGGTTTTCTGCCAAGCGTGTCAGCTGTAGAGCCATGGCCGTTTGGCCGACACCACTATGGGCAATCAGGACCGGTTGGTTGTTAATTTTTCCGGAGAACGCTTGACGTGGGCCAACAGGGACGGTTTGCGGTGACAGCAGTTGGCGACGCAGCAGCTTGGTTTCCAGTGGGACGGCGGCAATGATTAATAGCATATAGTTTAATGCTTGAACCAGCCCTGGCGGATCAGGTCACGGCGCAGATCAATCCCCTGGTTACGCACCATCCCCTGGTACCAGAAGCGTTCCTGTCGCAATTTAGGTTCAGAGGGAGGGTCGAGCCTTTTGCGTCGGTCAATCAGGGTTCTTTGAAAGAATTTGTCGGGATCGCTCACGATCGAGCCGATCTTCTCCGCGAGGGCCTCAGGAGCAATTTCAATCACCAATTGAATGGTATCACGGATTTTCAAGCCTTGGCGGTACTCCCACAGGTCTCCCTCAAAGCCGTTTTCGCACTCGGTGACAAAATCGCTCCAATCCAGCAGCAGGCTGCCGAATTCGATGTCGGAAAATTCGTTGTCCGCAAGCTCTTTGTTCACCAGTTCCGCGATCTGCTCCTGCTCTTTGCGGGTCAGGAAAAAGGAAAGTCCCTCCTCGACCTGATACATATCAAGCTGCTCGATCAGTTCTGCACAAAAATTGGTCGAGTCGAGATCCTTGTCACTCAGTTCTTGAAGGGCTTTGGGCAGTAACTGTCGGGGGAAGCCGAGCAGGGAGAGATGGTCGTGACCAAAGTCAGCCGGCAGCACCAGGTTGGGCCGATGGGGAACCTGGTGCTGCCGCAGAAAATCGCAGAGTCGCAAATGGTTGTCGGTGAAGAAGGTCATGACCTTCTCTTCGGAGTAGAAAAGTTCCAGTCCCTTACGGTTATTGGCCAGGCCAAAGCCGACAAAGCCGTCATGAATCATCCGCTCAAGGTAGGGAGTCACTAACCGCAGCAAATCCGTTGTCGGCAGGTAGGGAGAATAATGAACAACCGGTACCGGTCGTTCATCGGCATTACTTGGACGTGATGGCAGTTGCTCTTCCGGATAGTGTTCAAGGATAAAAAAGGCTTCTTCCTGCAGAAATCTGGAAAAACTGTTGAAAACCTCAGCTATTTTGCCGGCATGAATGGTTGCCGTAAAGCGGTAGACATTAGCGCAATCCTCCAGCAGGGACATTTCATATCCTTCACGCTGATGGGGAGCGATGATTTTGTCGTTATGCCAGCGACGCAAGCCGACAGGTAATTCAAGAAGAGTTGGCAAATCGTACCCTTTTGATTGCTCCGTTGGAGAAGAAAAGCTATCCCTCTGAATAGTTAGTGGATTTTTTACGGCAAGTCAACCGCGAAGATCTCCCGATCCACCGGTGTGCATCCCCCGAAAAAGATGAATTCTTTTTAAGGAATATGAGGGAAACTCCTTGAAGTGAGACATTTTAAATGATATACAAATCAATGCTAATAAACTTTGGTAAGGAGACTGTTTATGCTCGGTCCCCAGTCATCTCTGGTGATGTACGATGAGGAGTATCAGCGCATTCTGGTACTGCTCGAAAAATTGCTGCGCGAAGCCAACACAAAGGTCATTTTTCTGGTTGATAAGAACGGTCAGTTGATCGCGGCAACCGGAGAAACGGCGAACCTTGATACGACCAGTCTGGCCTCTTTGACAGCGGGCAATATTGCGGCAACCGGTGGCTTGGCAAAGCTGATCGGGGAGAAAGAGTTCTCCATCCTGTTTCACGAGGGGGAAAAGGATAACATCCATATCTCTATCATCGGGGGCAGGGTCATCCTGGTGGTGATCTTTGATCAGCGCAGCTCGCTCGGTCTGGTTCGGCTACGGGTCAAAAAAGCCAGCAACGATCTGGCTGTCGTGTTCGAAGAAATGGCGAAAAAGAGTGCTGCAGAAACCGCCTCGGCCAGCAGTGCAACCAGCCCCTTTGCAGAAATCACCGACGACGATATTGATAATCTTTTCAACTGATCGGGGTTTGCAAGATGTCCTTTATCAATTATGCATCACGTGAGATCAACTGTAAGATTGTTTATTACGGCCCGGGCCTCTGTGGGAAAACAACCAATCTTCAGTTTATCTATAATAAGACCGCCAACGAGGCCAAAGGGAAGATGATCTCTTTGGCAACGGAAACCGAGCGGACGCTGTTTTTTGATTTTCTGCCGTTGGCCCTGGGTGAAATCCGCGGTTTCAAGACCCGCTTTCATCTCTATACGGTTCCCGGGCAGGTCTTCTACGACGCTTCACGAAAGTTGATCCTCAAAGGGGTCGACGGAGTTGTTTTTGTTGCCGATTCTCAGGAAGAGCGGTTTGATGCCAATATTGAGAGTCTTGAGAATCTTAAGGATAACCTTGAAGAGCAGGGCTTCGATCTTGAAAAAATGCCCTTCGTGATCCAGTACAACAAGCGTGACCTGCCGAACTGCTCCTCGGTGGGAGATCTGAGTAACCTGCTCAACCCGCGCCGGGTGCCAGAGCTCGAAGCCTGTGCCACCACCGGTGAGGGAATTTTCGAAACCCTCAAGGCCATCGCTAAGCTGGTGCTGACCGATCTGAACAAGGGGGCTTGAAAAAGCGTTCCCAAAAAGAGCTTGACAGTGGTGTGTCAATCTCCTATATTCCGTCACCGCAACACGCTATTCCCTCTTAGCTCAGTTGGTAGAGCATCTGACTGTTAATCAGACTGTCGCTGGTTCGAGCCCAGCAGAGGGAGCCATACAAATCAAGGGCCTACAGATTTTATCTGTAGGCCCTTTTTGGTTTTTTGAAGGTATCCGGAAAGGTGTTGACACATCATGATCTGGCGGTGCCCCTCCCGGCCAACCTGCAGGCTGTTGCTGAACCGCTCAAGGTGCTGGTCGCGTTTCCGCTCAACTCACCCGGATCGTCTTGTACAGAAAATTCTTGAAACGATAGAAGGCTTTTCGTCCTTCGCTCGACGGGTCGGAGGGGTCGCAGGCTTTCAGCACGCGGGCCAGTTTCGGCATGCTTCTCGCCCCCTGTTCCCGGGCCCGTTCCACAACCATCAATACCGCTTCGCGGGTCAACTCTTTCTGTGAATAAGGTTGGTAGATCGCCTGCCAGAAATCCTGCTCACCGGTGTTGATTTGCTGCAGGATCGTCTCTGCCAGCTGTTTTTCCAATAACCTCGTGCTGCCGTCGGTATCGCTACGGGGTGATTGTATCGCCTGTTCGATCTCTTCGGAGCTGATTGTCTTGCCTTGCCGGAACAGCATTGCCCGGAGCAGGATACTGCGTAGTTCGCGCATGTTGCCGGTGTAGTGATGTTCCGAGAGCAGTTGTTTGGCCGCCGCGCTGAGGACCGGGACCTCTTCGTCACTCTGTTCGGGTTGGCGGTAGACCTGGAACAAGCGGCCAAGAAAGTGCACGGCGAGGTCAGGGATGTCTTCGCGGCGTTGGTTGAGGGAAGGAACCTCAATGACCAGCTCGGAAAGCCGGTAGTAGAGGTCCTCGCGGAAACGTCCTTCGGTAATAAGTTGACGCAGGTCGCGATTGGTTCCGGCGACCAGCAGGACCTGTGAGTGTCGGGTAATGTTCTCGCCGAGGCGGACAAATTCACCGCTGTCAAGAAAGCGCAACAGTTGGACCTGGGTTTTGGGGTCTGCATCGCCGATTTCATCGAGAAAAACCACCCCGCCGGCCGCTTCTTCAAGAATGCCGCGTCGGTCGGAGTGCGCCCCGGTAAAAGCCCCCCGCTTGTGGCCGAACAACTCCGAGTAAGTCAGCTCGCCGCTGTAAGCGGCAATATTGGATTTTTTCAGTGGTAAGGCGTCCTGGCTGGGAAGCAGTTCGCGGTAAATCCGGTTGAGTTGGGTAAACAGGTTGTTAAACAGGAATTCTTTACCGGCCCCGGTTTCCCCGGTAAGTAGAATCGACGGCAAGCCGAGGGTTTCTCCCTGGTCGTTGATCCCGGTTTTTTTCCAGCGGCTGAGCCGCTGGCAGAGTGGCGGGGTGATGCGCTGGATGGTTTCGATAATCTGCTGGGTCTTTTTTGAGTTGCCGATGATGTTGCCCAGTCGGTAGGAGGAAATACTCGGGTCCTTGTAGTCGACATCCTGTTTCAGACGATCAATTTCGCCGGTTAATTGTTCAATCCTCTGCAAGATCGCCAGGTGATGGCCGACCATCCGTTCGATAATCAGCAGAATCCGGCGGTGCTCTTCGGTAAAATAGTGCGGACGCCGGCTGTCGAGACAGATGACCGCCAGGACCTCATCGTCGTAGATCACCGGCACGGCGATCTCGCTGCGGATCGCTTCGGTGACTTGCAGGTAAAAGTTACTGTCATCGGCTGGGTTCAGGGTGTCGGCAAGAATCACCGGTTTTTTGCCGGCGGCAACCATGCCGGTCAGACTGCGCTGCTCTTCCGGCAATTCGGATCCGCCGACCCGGATCGGCGGGATATACTTTTTCAGCCAGGCCTTGCTTTTTGCCCCGATCAGCTTGCCCTGGGCATTTTCCACCGACAGCCATTTCTCCCCCTGGTATTCACGGACCAGGGCAATACTGCCGGTATCGGCACCGATCAACTGGGCAGCTTTGGACAGGATGCGGCGTAAAAAGGGTTGCAGGCCATCACTCGACCGTTGCAGCAGATCGCCGATCTCGGAAAGGATCTGCACCTCGAGGTGTTCATCACCAATTTCCTGAACGACCCGCTGGGCCATTTCGGCATGAGCTTCCAGTAGACCTCGTTCGAAAGGGGTAAATTGGTAGTATTCCTTGGTGTAATAGTTGACCAGGCAGATAACCCGGCGGGTCCGCTTGTCGAAACGGGGGACCATGTAGAGGGATTTCAGCCCCAGCTCCTCGGTCAGAAACTGTTTCTGCAAGCTCTCGGTATCGAGGGCCGGAATGTAGAGCGGCGCCAGCAGACTGTCATCGGTGATGACGCCCGCCCGGTCGATGAAGCGAGAAACCAGGGATTGTCCGGGGGTCAGGTTGATCAGCCGTTCTTCCTCGTAGAGTTTTTTGGCTTCCGGTTCTTTTGAATATGAGGCGAGGATTTGCAGGGTCCGTTCACCATCGACGTCCGAAGGGATCGGGATCAGCACCGAGGCAAGAGCGACCTGATCGATCAGGTGCGCGGCCGACTGAACCATGAACAGGGCTGCTTCACGCTTTTTCGCCTCATCCACGCGCCGTGCCAGCAGTAATTGCTGGTGATATTTGCGGGCCCGGTCGAGGAGCGGAGTCACCGCAGTGAGCAGTTGCCGCACCTGGCGCAGGGAGGCATCGCTCGGGAACTGTCCTGGTCTGCCCCGGTCAAGGCAGAGGACCCCGATCGGTCGTCCCTTGTGGGCTATCGGGATGAGGTAACAGGCCCCGGCACGACGGCTTCCCGAGGTGATCGGCAGGTCTTCCGGGTAACGACTCAGATCGTCGATGGCCAGTTCTTCCTGCTGTTGATAAACTTGCGAAATCAGGTAGCTGGCATCGTTGATGGGAAAGGGTTTTTCTCGCACCTGGCCAACTTCGCCACCGGCGGCAGCAACGCAGGTCAGTGCCCCTTTCGTCAGGTCTTCCAGGTAGATACGGCAACGTCCGCCTTCGACCAGTAATTGCACAGCCTCGATCAGCTTATGCAGAATTTCTTCGAGGTTTTCCTTGCCGAAGCGATCGATTTGCTCCAGCAGTTGTTTCATGGGGAAGGGTGAGCTGTTTTTCATATCTCGTGCTCCATGTCTAGTCGTAGTTCTGAGCTTAAAAGTTTTTTTAAGTAGCTTTTTTACTCAGCAGAGTATATTGAGGTCTGCTCCAACTGTCAAAACGAGATCTGTGGATTCTCTTCGTGGCGCAATAAGGTGAGCCGGCATTTTGCCGTGCGCGGGCGTTTTTTTCTGAAGTGTGGTAAGCTCTATCGCGCGGTATTATCCGCCCCTACGGTAAAGGCGCACTTCAGGCTGTTTTTGCCGTCTCTGGGGGTCTCTGAAGCAAAGTTTTTTCGAACAAATTTTCTGCCTGACCCGTTCCCCATGGGAAGTGGAATGAATTTTTCAACCTGCCGATGGTAGATCTTCCCGGCGTTACAAATTATAATACGTGTAATAGCAGCAGATTGTGGTAATCACATTAGGAGGGCATGCCGCCAGTCGCCCCCTCGTGAGAGCTCTTTTATGAATAGTTTTATCTTGTTTGTATTAGCTAAATACTTGAATATTAAGAGGAATTATCAATTTAGGACTTGCTGGTCAGGGCTGTTTTATTGATAATATCGGACGGACTTTATTCGCTTGCTGGGCCGAGGGTTTTGTCCACCCTGTCTGGATTTCGAAAGCTGAAACTCTTACCACGTTGATGTATATGGGAACTTCCGGAATGAAATTCAGTGAGCAGGATCTTGCTAACCTGTACTGTTCACCGCATATTTTGGAGCAGTTGATTGAGGCCTGCCTCGCCGGAAAGGGGTCACAATCCCTGGCCGAGATTGCTTTGCAGGATGCGGGGCTGTCTGCGCGCCTGATCAGCGCGGCCAGCAAGACCTGCCCCGCGCTGCTCGATTCGGCAGAACCGGTCACTTCGGCTATTCAGAATCTGGGTGTGCCGGTGATTACCGGAATTGCTCTGCAGTCTGCAAAACGTTTGGTCGGCCGGGGGTTCACTGCTGAAGAACTGACCTTTCTAAATGGTCTCTGGTTTTCTTCTCGGGTCGCCGGGCAGGCGGCCCGCTGTCTTGCCCCGACCGTCAGTTATGATCATGTTGAAGAGGCACAGTTGAGCGGGTTGTTGCTCAATCTGGGGATGCATGTCCTGTTCGCTCGGGAGGCTTCTGCTTATGTCGCGCTTGCCGGGCAAAGCTACCCTTCCCTCGATCTCTGTGCCATAGAGCGCAAGGCTTACCGGACGGACCACCTGCAGGTTGCCGAACAGTTGATTACCGAGTGGCATCTTGACTCGTTTCTGGTCGATGCTGTGCGTTTCCTGCATGTTGATGTGCCCCAAATTGAGAATGGCGGCCTGCTGCTGAAAATTACCCGTCTGGCTCAGCAGTTTTGCTTGAGTCCGGACCAGCTTACCCCGGAGTTGGAAGCCTTGGGGGAACGCCTTTTCCAGTTTCGCAAAAGCGAAATTGATTATCTGTTTGACTGGGCCCACGGTCTTTATTCCTCCCAAACTCCGCCACGTGATGATTACGAGCAGCAGCGCAACGAACTCAAGAGGGTTTTACGGCGCCTCACCGACCTGATATTTATTCTGGCTGATCAGGAAAGTGTCCGGGCCCGGCTGGCAGAGACTCAGGGTCCGGAAGGATTGGTTCTTGAAGCCCGGGATCTTTATCTGGAGAATTGTGTGGCGACAGAAGCGGTTTTTCTGTTGGTTGATCACAACAACAATCAACTTTCCGGCATTACCGCCAAGGGCCAGTCCAGGCTGATCGGTGAATTGAAAGTGCCTCTCGACGATGCTACCAGCCTGATTGCCCAAGCTCTGCTTGAAGGCGGAGCGCTTTGCTCTCTGTCTGAGACTGAACGACGTCTGACCGTGACCGATCAGCTGCTGCTGAGGATCTGTGGCAGCCGGGGATTTTTCTGTCAGCCTTTCCGGCTTGATAATTATCTGCTGGGGGTGGTTGTTCTCGGGATTGATAATGAGCAAGATCTTGAGCCGTTGAAAAGTCTGCGCCTGAAGATGTTTGCACAGGTGGTCAGTAGCTCTCTGGCCATGCTTGCCTCTGAGGTTCAGGAACGGCTGAATGAAGGGAACAGCTTGCTGCGGCGGGTCAGTTATGAATTGAGCAATCCTCTGACAATCATCGGTAATTATGCTGAAGTTCTGGGGAAACAGCTGGAGAATGACCAGAGCCGAAGTTTGACAGAATCGATCAAGCGTGAAGTAAAACGCATCGATGATGTTTTGAATTACTACCTCACCCGGCAAGAAATGCCACGCTTCCCCGATCACAGCGTCAGTTTGAACCAATTGGTGCAGGAGTCGGTCGATGCTTTGCAAGATGCCGAGTTGAAACCGCGTCATATCAGGGTCAAGCTGGATCTGAAAAAGGATCTGGAGCGCGTAGCCACCAATGAGGTTCTGGTCAAACAGATCCTTGTCAACCTGATGAAAAATGCTGCGGAAACCGTTGAAAAGGGTGGCTTGATCAAGCTGTCGACCCGTGACAGTTATTGTGCAGATGGTGCTCGTTATGTTGAAGTCGTTGTCCAGGATGGCGGCGAGAAAAGCGACAGTCAGGGCCAGGGGCGCCTGCTCAGGGCGATTTCGCGCCAGGGTGGAATGGCGGGGCACGCCAAGATCGGTCTGAGACTCGTCAAGGGGATGGTTGATGACCTTGGTGGGCGAATCAGCTTTCACAGCTCTTCCCTTTCGGGCACCGGTTTTCATTTGCAGATACCTTGTGGAAGGGATACGGATTCAGCTGCTTAGCCATCGTATTCTTTTTTACGAGACTATCAAGCTTAGTGCTCAGCGCGGTTGGGCCTGCGTTGATGCCGTGTCGGCAGCACCCAAAATGTCTCGGAATTCATTGACATGACTAACCGCTTGGAACACCAGGGGGGATTTTGTTAACCACAATAAAAACCGGAGCTTTGACTCCCGATAAACGAGAACAGTCGCGGATA
>JADFVC010000407.1 GCA_015222355.1 Chloroflexota bacterium
CGGCGTAGACAGCTACGCCTCCGCGCAACCGCTTGATTTCCTTGACCTTGAGAAAAATTGCTCGTTTCCCTTATGAAAACTTGTCAGTGTGCCCATCCGGAGTTTCCGGATGGGCACTAAAACTATCAGCGCGGGAATTGCCGCCCTCCCGGAATCCCCCGCTTCGTCAATACCAGTTGCCAGAGCTGATTATCACGTGCGCGGAAGGAGGCGGCACAACTATTCAGGTAATAGCTCCACATGCGACGGAAACGATCATCATAAGCGTCCTGTAACTCGGGCCAGGCCGCAGTGAAATTATCGTACCAGACCATCAAAGTCCGGTCATAATCGGGGCCGAAATTATGCCAGTCTTCCAACACAAAAAAACCTTCAAAGGCATTGGTAATCTGCTGTGCCGAAGGGATCACGCCATTGGGGAAGATGTAACGTTCAATCCATGGATCGGTTTTTACGGCCGGGGTATTCCCGCCGATGGTGTGTAATAAAAACAGGCCGTCGTCTTTGAGCAGTTCAGCGGCCTTGCGAAAATAGGTGCGATAATTTTTGTACCCGACATGCTCAAACATCCCGATTGAGACAATCCGGTCAAACTGCCCTTCCAGGTCACGATAATCCTGCAAACGGATGTCCACCGGCAATCCGGAGCAATACTCCCGGGCCAATTCTGCCTGAGCATTGGAAATCGTCACACCGACAACTTCCACTCCGTAGCGTTCCGCCATAAAACGGCCAGTCCCCCCCCAACCGCAACCGATGTCGAGAACCCGCTGGCCTTTTTCCAGGTGCAATTTTCGGCAGGTTAACTCAAGCTTGTGTTCCTGTGCCTGATCAAGCGTTTCTGCCTCCTTCCAGTAACCACAGCTATAGATCATCCGCGAATCGAGCATCCGCCGATACAGGTCATTGCCGATATTGTAATGCTTTTCGCCGACCTCAAAAGACCGGCTGCGACCCTGTCGATTGAAAATTTTCGCTTTGAGGGCATCGTAACCGACAACCAGCGATTTGACTTTCTGATCAAGCTTGGCGTTTATCAGATGGGTTAGCAGCTGATCAAGTGACTCGGAATTCCACCAACCATCCACGTAAGCTTCACCAAAACCGAGTGAACCCTGAGCCAGGACACGTTGAAAGAAGCGTGGATGATTGACCTGCAGATCCCAGGGACGGTCGCCATTGATGGCCACATCAGCATGGGCCAGCAGGTTTTCAATTCGGCGATGAAAACATGAAGCAGACATAAGAAACCTCCCTATGATGAACAAAAACTTCAGTTCTCTTCAGGACAGGGGGGCAGAGGAGGCGGGAGGGATCAATCCCTGTCGCAGCAGAAAATTCAATCCGGCGATAGCTGCCACTGCTGACAACATCGGAAACATTGACTTATAAAAATTTACGGTAGAGTTAATGAGTTGTCAATCAGCCTGACGAATTTAATACTCGATTTAGTAATTGAAACGGTCCAGACTCTCACTTGCATCCCGGACACTGTTCTGCCACAGATAGCTGATCACCTCGCGTGCGGTACGGATCCGGAACCGGTCATCGTTACGCGCCATCCATGCCAGACTGAGCGGCAACGTCAGCCACCCCTTCTCCCAGATGATTGCACGTCCTGAATCGACCAGAGGCCGTGCCTCGTCCTCACGCATCACCGCAACCCCCTGGCTATCCATCACCAGCTCTTTGACGATATACTCATCGACCGTTTTCACCGACTGATTCGGCACCAGACGTTGGCAGGAAAACTCATGCAGAACAGCATCATAGGGAGGCGAACCATGCTCCACCCAGACCCAGGGAAGCGCCGCAATCTCGGGCCAGTCGAGGGGCTGTCCGGGAGGCACCAGAGCGGTCGGGATAACGATACAAAGCCGAACCTCTGCCAGCTGCCGGCAATGAATATCCGGGTCACTGGAAGTACCGTAGAGAAAGGCCAGATCGAGTTGACCCTGCCGCAACAGTTGCGTGGCCCGGCTGGTCTGACTGGCGACAAAGATGACATTCAGGCTGCCGTAGAGCTGCGCCAGTCGCCGGTTGATGCTCCCGACCCGCAGAAAGCCTGGATCGGTATTGAGACCGATATTCAGGGTCTCGCCACCCCCCTGCCGCACCGCCAGCGCCTTGTGCGCCAGCTTGTCTGCCGAGTCAAGGACCGCCTCGACAAAAGGAAGCAGTTCTCGGCCGCCATCGCTGAGTTCCATCCCCCGCGGTGAACGTTCGAACAGCGCGACCCCAAGCTCTTCCTCCAGCTGCTTGAGCTGACTGGAGAGAGCCGACTGGCTCAGGTTCAGCTGTTCGGCGGCACGGGTTAAGTTCCCGGCCTGCATGATAGCGATAAAACTTTTCAGGCGATAAATTTCCATCCCTTATCGTTCGATTTTTTCGAACGCTCCCTACAAAAAGTTCAATTGGAAATTTGTCTTACTTTACTGTAAACAAAGGCCTGCGCCAATCATTTTAGAAAATATCGCAGATCTTATTGATCGATTTTATCAATTTACAACAAGCAAATATTGATGCTTTCGCAAAAAATCTTGAGATGGCTAAGTAAAAATTTCGCCCGACAATCACAAGGAGAGACCATGCTGAAGTCCGTTTTGAAATCCTGCGTCAGTCTGTTGTGCGGAGCCATGCTCCTGCTCGGCATCAGCAGCAATACTCTAGCTGGCGATCCGCTGGCCGACTGGCAACCCAAATTCGATCCCGCCGGCGCAGAATACACTTATCTGCTCTCCAACATCGCCCACCCGGGGATTGCTGGAATCGGCGTCGGCTACAAGATCCGCGACCGGATCTGGGAGAAGAGCGGCGGTCGCATCTACGTCGATTTTCGCCCCCTGGCTCAATTGGGCGGCGAGAAGGACGTGATCAACAAGCTGAAACTTGGCGCCATCCAGGGGATGCTCTGCTCCTCAGTTCCCGCCGCCAATGTTGCCGACAAACTCGGACTGGTCAACCTCCCCTTTGTCGTCGACACCTTCGACAAACTGGAGACCTTTCGCAACACTCCTGAACTGTGGAACGAATATCGCGACACCTCTCTGCGCAAAGGCCTGATGGTCCTCGACATTACCGGTTACGGCACCTACGGTTGGGCGACCAAACAACCTGTCGCCAATCTGGCCGATGCCAAGCAGGTCAACTTTCGTATCGCCCAGGCACCGGTCAATACCGACATCTACAAATCCTGGGGACTGAAATTCACCGTCCTGCCCTGGCCCGATGTGCCGCAGGCGCTGCAGACCGGCGTTATCACCGGTCTCGATCACACGCCGATCGTCTGCAACATAACGAAAAAATTTACCATGGCCAAGCATTTCACCCAGGTCGACTACGCCCAGGGATTATTTGTTCATCTGGTCAATCGTCGCTGGTTCAACAAACTGCCGCAGGACCTGCAGCAGATTTTCACTGAAGTCATTATTGAAGAGAGCGCCAAGGCGCGAGTCGCCACCCGCCTGCAGCAGCAGGAGCAGATTGCGGCTGCAAAAACTGACGGGGTCAGCTTCTATACACTGAGCAGCGAGGAAAAACAGCAGTTGGTGACACTGGCTGAACCTGTCTACAAGGAATGGGAAAAGAAGATCGGCTCGGATTATCTGCAGCAGGTGCGTAAGGTTCTGGCGCAGTAAACAATTTCAAAAGAAATGCAAACAGCCCTGGCCGTGCAACCCAGGCCGTTCACTTGAGTCGTTGAAAAGTGGCTTGGCAATCACTACAACCCCCCTTGCCTAAAGAGGTTAGGGGGTTCTTTATAGGCAACGACAACAGTTGTAATCAATTCTGGGTCCCGCCTGAATACAATGGCATTCAAATCAATTTCTGCAGGCCAAGCACTTACGCTTACACTCTTTTTTCCACCCCGAACTCACGTATTCAGGTTTACAGAATAGAGCGGGGTGCTAACCTTCAATTAGGTGGATACTTTCAGAGCTACTCAGGAAAGGAGGAGACAATGACTTACGGACAGGGCAGAACCTACAAGAAGGTTGAAGTAATCGGCATCTCCAGTGCCGGAATCGAGGATGCGATTCAGCAGGCGGTAACCAAGGCACAGCAATCCCTGGAGAAGCTTTCTTGGTTCGAGGTCCAGGAGGTTCGCGGCCATATTGGAGATGATGGCAAAGTCAATGAGTACCAAGTCGTAATCAAGGTCGCCTTTGAGTTAAAGTAGGAAGCCGGTGAGCATAAGAAGGGTATGGTTTGACAAAGCCATTTTGACAAAAAAGGCACCCGTCCAGGGTGCCTCAGGCTGCTGCACAAGACGCTAAACAGGTAGCAGGCGAATGAGGGGAGTGCAATGTGCTGGAGGGAATTGAAAAACCGAATTGAGCGAAGTTAAGAAGGTCCGTAGACCGGGGCCTGTAAAATCGATTGTGTAAATGGCCAAAGTTGGTTACAACCCCCAACGACCGTACCGGGACCACCTCTCTTTTTATTGAACGGGGTCTCTGCGAATTTGTCCACATCCATCAAATCGACAGCTCAAAACAATCCAAGCTTGTCGAGCTGGACATCCAGCTTCTGTCCGATACTGCTGACCCTTGCATAGCCAACTCTCATCCCCATAAACGGTCTCCTTTGTGAAAGGTTTAAAAGTGCCCTTGAGGTGGAGCAGGAAAGGATTGACTGGTTCTTGTACGAATTGTACAATCCGTACAAAAGAAAGGAAGGTATACATGACACGAATTGGAGTTTCTGATGCGCGTGACCATCTGAGCGAGGTCGTTGATCGCGCACGTTATACACATGATCGCGTTATTCTCACCAAGCGTGGTCGTGAGGTCGGAGCCATTATCTCAATAGAGGACCTGAAACTTCTAGAAATGCTGGAGGATCAACTCGATATCAAAGAGGCCCGTCAGGCTCTGGAAGAATCTCAGGGTGAGCGGATTTCTTATGATGAAGTTCGTAATAAGCTCGGACTTTAATCCGTGAGATACAGAATTGAATTGACCCCAGCCGTTGAAAAGGCTTTGGGGAAATTAGCCAAGAGTAGCCGTCCGCTTCTCAAGAGAATCGACCGGGCACTGCTTGATCTGGCGGAAAATCCTATTCCCTCAAGCTGCAAACAACTTGCCGGAGAAGATCCTCTATTATACCGATTGCGAGTTGGCGATTACCGGATTCTCTATAAAATCGAAGACGACGTGCTGGTCATTCTCGTTGTCCACATCGGACACCGTAAGGATGTATATCGCTTTCTGAAGAGGTAGGACTGAGGCTCAGTGAGTTAGGGTGGTTCAGATGAAGATCAGTAGAAATGATCCCTGCCCATGCGGCAGTGGGAAGAAATATAAAAAGTGCTGTCTCGGGCGACAGCAATCTCCCGCCCAACCTGATGGCGTTGCCGAAACCTTTGCCGAGGTCCGTCAGTTGTTAAAGGGAAAAGATTTCGACTCCCTGGAAGAAGCGAACGCCTTTCTTTCTACGCAGATGCGTCAGCGCAACCAGGCTCCGCAGAAAGATTTTGACGGGTTATCGTCTGAACAGATGCACCGTTTCCTCCATTTCCCCTTCGAATCTGATGGGCTTGTAGTCTTTCCGGAACGTCTTGGGGAGGAACCCACAGCACCGATCATGACCCTGTTCGGCCTGCTGGTAGAGGCTATTGGGGAGCAGGGATTAAAGCCGACCGCAAAAGGGAACCTGCCACGCAATTTTTGTCGCGAGGCGGCCCTAAGCTACTGGGGGGAAGAAGTTCATCGCGAGAGAACCCAGTATGGCAACATCAACAAAGAGGAGGATTTTTTTGATCTGCGCGTGACTCGACTCGTTGCTGAGTTGGCCGGGCTGATCAGGAAGTATCGAGGTAAGTTTATTCTCAGTCGTGACTGTCGTCGATTATTGGACGAACAGGGGATGGCCGGAATTTTCCCTCGGCTTCTTCGCACCTATGCTCAGAAATTCAACTGGGCATACCGAGACGGCTATCCGGATCTTGGTTTTGTCCAGCAGTCATTTCTCTTTATCCTTTATCTGTTGCATCGGCATGGTAACAACTGGAAGCCCCACACTTTCTACGCAGACAGTTTTTTAAAGGCCTTCCCCAGGGTTCTGGACCAGGTACCAGCCGCTTCTTATCGCACCCCGGAGGAAACCGTGCGTTCCTGCTATACCCACCGCGCACTGGAGTGTTTTGTCGGATTTTTTGGTTTAGCCGAGGTGGAGAAAATCTCTAAGGAGCGTTATTCCTACAATTATAGAGTGAAAAAACTCCCCTTGCTCGATGCTGCAGTGTGCTTTCGCGTCTGATATACCGGGGCCTGTAAGAATCGCATTTCCATCCACTAGTACCATGTACATCATAAAATTTCGCAAAATTGCGCCGGGATTTGACGTGCCAGCAAGGCGTGATTTCAGTTGCATAG
>JADFVC010000408.1 GCA_015222355.1 Chloroflexota bacterium
AGCAGATCGCCCGTCAGAACCGTCTTGTCGATCACCAGCAGCGGGATTTCAGTCACCGCACCGGTACTGCGGTTGGTGTTGCGCTCGTATAGCAACTGGGTTCCTTCCGGCAGGTTACCGGCAATAGCCTCTTGGAGATTGGCATCTTCTGCCACCAGCTTGAATTCAAGGCGGGCGGTTTTACCAAGCAGGCCGATCGCCCGGTCGGGATCTTTGACCCCGGGCAGCTGGATCAGAATCCGGTGACCACTCTGCCGCTGTAAGGTCGGCTCACTGACCCCGAACTGGTCAACCCGGTTACGCATGGTTTCCAGAGCCTGCCGAACGGCGTAATCCTTGATATTTTCGATTTCATTATCGCTCAGGCGAAAATGTTTTTCGATATAACCGCCGGCGCCGGTAAAGGTTTCCGCTTCAAGTGACGGATAATTTTCCGTCATCAGAGCGTCGACCTTGGCCCCTTCCACATCATCATAGACAAGCACCACCAAGCGGTCGCCCTGGCGCCGCTCAAGCCGCTTGAAGATAATGTCCTTCTCGTGCAACTGGTTCTCCGTTTGATCCAGGATGGTGTCGATACGGCTTTCCACCGCCTTATCGACATCGACACCGAGAACCAGATGCATCCCGCCCTGTAGATCAAGACCAAGTTGGATCGGACCAAAAGTATCCAGCCACCATTGCGGCAGGCTGCCGCGCATCAGCGTCGGCGCCATAGCGAAGAGCGACAGAAGCAGGCAGAGAAGCACCACCACGCCTCTGAATTTTAGACTATTGGACATCTACGTCGTATCTCCCTTTTGACGTCAATCTTATTGAGTCAGGATGAAAGACTTTACGTTTGCAGTCGATCAGCTTACTGCTTGATTTCAGTAATTGTAGAACGGTTCAATTTGAGTTTCACACCGGTCGCAACTTCAAGAGAGACAGTGGTATCTTCAACCGAAGCGACTTTCCCATGAATGCCACCCGCAGTCACAACTTGATCCCCGGCTTTAATCGCACTGACCAGCTCTTTATGTTGCTTGGCGCGCTTCTGCTGCGGCCGAATGAGCAGAAAATAAAAGATCGCAAACATCGCCACCAGCATGATGATTCCTTCATAACCACCCTGGCCGCCTTGTGCTGCATTTCCCGCCATTGCGAAAGCTTCTGTTGCCATTGAATATTCCTCCTTAACAGTGTTTGGCGCTACCGCGCCCTTGAAAGTAAAAGTCCTTAACGTTATTGACGTTGCCGATAAAACTCAGACCGAAACTCGGTAAAGCTTCCATTTTCGAGTGCCTGCCTGATTCCAGCCATTAACTGCTGATAATAGTAAAGATTGTGGTGCGTGTTAAGTACCGATGCGAGAATTTCTCCACTCATATAAAGATGGCGCAAATACGCCCGGCTGTAATTACGGCAAACATAACACTGACAATCGGGATCGACCGGCTGTGGATCTTCCCGATACCGCGCCTGTTTTATACTGATTTTTCCAAAGCCGGTGAACAACACACCGTTACGTGCATTGCGGGTCGGCATCACGCAGTCGAACATATCACATCCGCGAGCCACACCCTCGACTAAATTTTCCGGCGTGCCCACCCCCATCACGTAGCGGGGCCGCCCCCGTGGCAGCAGCGGTAAACTGTATTCCATCATGTCATACATGTGAGAGGTTTCCTCCCCCACTGACAGACCGCCGAGAGCATAACCCTCAAAACCGATTTCCTGCAACTGTTCAGCGCTCTGTTTTCGCAGTTCCGGCTCCATACCGCCTTGAACAATACCGAACAGGGCAGATGGTAACCCCGCCGGGAGCACTTCACGACAACGCTTGGCCCAACGCGCCGAGC
>JADFVC010000409.1 GCA_015222355.1 Chloroflexota bacterium
ATATTCATGATTACTGATCTGACGAAAACGCTGCGGATCGGTTCCGGAAACCGGGCGGGTCCGCCCCTCGCCGGCATAGATGAAAATGATATCCAGATCTGAATGGTAGTTCAGTTCAAGGCCGCCCAATTTGCCCATGCCGACAATCGCAAAGGCCGTTTCCTGTTCTGTTATCTCATCCGCAAAAGGAGCCCCGAAGCGGCCGAGCAATTCCTGGCGGGACATGGCGACCGACTGTTCCAGGCAGACCTCTGCAAGCCAGGAGAGTTGTTTGGTCCCCTCGCCCTGTTTCATCTGGCCGTGCAGGTCATTAAGCGCTACCCGCAGAAACTCTTCATTGCGGAAACGACGTAAGGTATCCAGTTTCAGTTCATAATCATCGGCCAGAAAAACCTGTTCTTCCAGTTCATCCGCCAACTGTTGCCGATATTTGACAGCGACTGCGCAGGATCGGGAAACCATGGTATCAAGCAACTCCGGGCGTTGGATAAAGATCCGTGACAGAAGCTGACTTGAGCTGAACAGAGCGACCAAAAGTTTAACAATTTCAGGGTTTTCTGCAAGTAGAGAAAAGAAGGAGGTGCGTGCCCGGATGCCGCGGAGAAATGTCTCCAGGTTATTCAACGCCTGATCGGGATTCGGTGAATCGAGCAGTTCACCCATCAGCAGGGGGGTAATTTTCTCCAGACAGCGTCGCCCACGCCGGGTTAACCGCCAGTGCGGGTCTTCGCCCCGCAGCAGGGTCAAGCTTTCGTAGGCCGCATCAGGGTTACTGAACCCTTTTTCTTCCAGCAGGTCTTTGACCAGATCCGGGTCCGACTCAGCAGCAAAGATGAAGCTGACCTCGGGGCGGACGGGCTGCTCTTCTTCATCTGCTGAGTGAAACAGATCTTTGAAGATGTGACTGACCCCCTGACGCTGCCGCTCCAACTCTGCAGCAAAGCTTTCACTGTCAACAAAACCGCTGCGACGGGCCAACGCCAGGAATTCTTCGTCCCGGGTCGGCAGCGAGTGAGTCTGCTGTTCCTGCACGATCTGAATCCGGTGCTCCACGGTGCGCAGAAAACGATAGGCTTCGCTGAGCAGGCGTTGCTCTTCAGCGGTAATCAGGCTCTCCTGCTCCAGCAGTTGCAGCGTCTGCAAAGAATTGCGGAACTGCAGCTTTGGCTTGGTTCCGGCATTCACCAGTTGCAGCGCCTGAATAAAAAACTCGATTTCGCGGATGCCGCCCCGGCCAAGCTTGAGGTTACGCTCCCGTTCCTGCTCCCGGCCAAGGCTGACATTGATCTTCTGCTTCATCAACTTGATATCCTCGATCATGCCGAAATCGAGGTAGCGGCGATAAATAAACGGTTTCAGCCGTTGTAACAGTTCCAGTCCCAAAGGGATTGAGCCGGCCACCGGCCGAGCTTTGATTAATGCCGCACGCTCCCAGCTCTGCCCCCAGGATTCGTAATAGGTTTCGGCGGCATCCAGAGAAATTGCCAGATCTCCACTATTGCCGTCCGGGCGTAGCCGGGTATCAACACGAAAGACAAAACCGTCCTCGGTGACCTGATTGAGAGCTTGGGAAACCATTTCGGCCAGCTTGACAAAATAGCGATGCAGGCTGATCTTTTCACCGCGGCTGCCACCGCTGGTTTCACCATGATTGGAAGAATAGCAATAGATGAGATCAATATCGGAAGAGAAGTTGAGTTCATGTCCCCCGAGCTTGCCCATGCCGAGGACAGTCATTTCGGCAAGACGTGAGTTACCATTTTCAACTGTTTCCAGCGGTTGTCCGTACTCCGCCTGCAATTGCCAACTGCAGATTTCATAGGCCCGTTGCAGGCTGGCTGCAGCCAGGCCCGACAACTCGGCCGTCACCTCTTCGAGGTTTGCCATGCCGCACAGATCGCGGCTGCCGATGCGTAGAATCTGCTCGAATTTATTGTGCCGCAACCCGGCCTTAAGTGCAAAGAAATCGGTCTGATCAGGGATGGTGCGACGCAGGTCCGCCAGCATCTCTGCTTCGTCGCACGTTTGATCAATCCGGCCTGTAACCAGTAACAGGGTAAAATATTCCGGCTTGCGACAGAGGATTGAAGTGAGAAATGGTGAGCCAGCCAGGACCGTCAGCAACTGTCGGCGGCGCACCGGTCGCTGCAGAATGGCCACTAATTGCTCCCGATCAACGACGGAAATCAGCCGTTCCAGGCCATTCAGGGCAAGATCGGCATCGGCAGAATGCAGAGCATCGGTGAGAATCCCCGTCAGCAGTTCAAAATCCTGCAGAACCTCATCGATCAATTGCAGATTGGTTTTGACCCGCTCACCGTTGGCCCAAACCCGGCTGTTGAGCCAGCAGACCAACGCCGGTTCTTCCTCTGTCCCTAACAGGGCAAGTTTATCGACTATCTCCTGTTGAGTCTTCCGCATCTGTCCTCTTTTTCAACCTTGATGGCGTCGCAAAAAGTCCGCCATCAACCTTTGCTGACAAATTCTGCCAGGTTCTTCCGGTAATTCCCCTGAGCCACTCCATGCTCGGTAATGATTGCAGTTACCAATCGGTTCGGGGTGACATCAAAGGCCGGGTTACGCACCTCAATTCCTTCCGGGGCGAGTTGCACGTCCTTGAGATGGGTGATCTCGCGGGCATCCCGCTCTTCAATCGGGATCTGTGAGCCATCACTCAAACTCAGGTCGATAGTCGAAATCGGTGCTGCCACGTAGAAGGGAATATTGTGCTCCTTCGCCAGCACCGCCACCGTGTAGGTGCCGATTTTGTTGGCGACATCGCCGTTGGCGCTGATTCGATCAGCACCGACGATGACACAATCGATCTCCCCTTGACTCATCAGATAACCAGCCATGTTATCGCAAATCAGCGTTACCGGAATTTTGTCCTTCTGCAGTTCCCAGGTGGTCAACCGGGCTCCCTGGAGAAAGGGGCGGGTTTCATCGACCAGCACCGAAACCTTTTTCCCGGCTGCCACGGCTGCGCGAATTACTCCAAGGGCCGTACCGTAACCGGCGGTTGCCAGGGCTCCGGCGTTGCAATGGGTGAGAACCCGTGCCCCATCTGGAATCAGCCCTTCGCCGTGATGGCCCATTTTTTTGTTGCGCTGCTCATCCTCCTGGGCAATCGCCAGCGCTTCGAATTCAAGGCCGATCTTCAGTTCCAGAACCGTCCGGTCGAGGTTGGCATAGGCAAACCGCTTCATCCGTTCCAAAGCCCAGGACAGGTTGACCGCCGTCGGCCGGGTCGCCACCAGCAGGGCGCAGATCTTGGTAAATTCGGCAAAAAATTCTTCACTCGATTCGGTTTCGATATCCCGTGCCCCGAACCAGGCACCGATGGCCGCAGCGACACCGATGGCCGGCCCACCACGGATTACCATGTTG
>JADFVC010000410.1 GCA_015222355.1 Chloroflexota bacterium
AGTCGGCGCTGGGGGTAATGAGGGGAGTTGTGGCGATTGATCGCGAACATCCTCTCCCTTGGGGGCTTGCTCTCTCTCAACTCGCTGATCGGCCTCTGCCAGGCGGGAGCTTTCAGGCGGTGGTTCAGTGACCGGTTGGGGAGGTTTCTGGTCTAACTCATAGGATTTTTTCCCCTGCGTTACGGGTTTGTCGACCAGGCGTATAATTGTCGGTTGCTGCTGATTTGATGGTGTGAGCTCGGTGCGCAATTTTTCATATGGCAAAAGATAGATCACGGAAAAATGCAACAGCATTGAGAAAAGCAGGCAAAAGACCAATAATCCGGGGCGATTCTTATCTTTTGCTGAAAAGGGGGAGTTCGATGGACTCATAGTGTTGTCGATTATAGCGATTGTCGCGGCTTGCTGCCAGTCCGATGAGTTGTTTTATAGTGAAAAAGCGATTGACCCTTGCTTCCGCCATTGGGTATAAATTGTGATTATTCTATTGCCGGTCTCGAACTGTTCGGGATCCTTCTATTGAAGCACCGTTTTATTTGAGACATAATCTGCATAAATGAAGGAGGAAAATCAATGCATCTCGTTGACCAGATTAAAGCGAAAGCTCGTCAGAACCTGCAAACTGTCGTCCTGCCGGAAGGCTATGATGATCGTATGATTGAGGCCTCGGTCAAGATTGTTGCCGATGGTCTGGCCAATGTTGCTTTGCTTGGAAATGTCGCTGCATTGAATACTAAGGCTGCAGAGATGGGCGTCTCTCTGGAAGGTGTCACGCTGATCGATCCAAAGACTTCCGAGTGGCTCGATGGCTATGCTGATGAGCTGGTCGAGTTGCGTAAAAAGAAGGAATTGACCCGGGAGCAGGCGATTGAACAGCTGACTGCTGAGGACAATCTCTACTTTGCCGCCATGATGGTTCGCCGGGGGGATGCCGGTGGTGCTGTGGCCGGTGCTCATAATACCACCGGTGATGTGTTGCGTGCAGCATTTCAGGTCGTCGGGACTGCCCCGGGAATGAATACGGTTTCCTCGGTATTCCTGATGGTGACCAAAACTCCTGAATTCGGTGAGAATGGTGTTCTCTGTTTTGCCGATTGTGCTGTCAACCCGAATCCGAGTGCCCAGGCACTTGCAGAGATTGCTGTCAGTACCGCAGCCAGCTGTAAAAGCTTCCTCGGGGTCGATGCTCGGGTCGCCATGCTCAGCTTTTCGACCAAGGGGAGTGCCGAGCACGAAGATTGTGACAAGGTTCTGAAAGCTCTGAAAATTGCCAGGGAGTTGGCCCCTGATTTGGCCATCGATGGTGAATTGCAGGCCGATGCTGCACTGATCCCGAAGGTTGGTGACAAGAAAGCGCCTGGCTCAAACGTTGCCGGCAGGGCCAATACGCTCGTTTTTCCTGATCTGGATGCAGGGAATATCGGCTATAAACTGGTCGAGCGCCTGGCTGGAGCTGAGGCTGTCGGGCCGATCATTCAAGGTTTGGCCAAGCCGGTGAATGACCTGTCGCGCGGTTGTTCTGTTGACGATATAGTGAATGTTGCCGCAATAACAGCGGTACAGGCGCAGGATTGACATAAAGCTCATCGTTTCGACATATCGATAGAGCTCAACAATCCGGGGAGTGGTTGAAAATGCCGCTTCCCGGATTGTTATTATCGTGATTGGTAGTTTGCATGATTCAGCTGTTTAATGTAACCAAAAGTTATGGCAGTGATTCTGTCGCAATCAAAGATCTGAGCTTGCACATCCCCAAGGGGGATTTTGTTTATATCACCGGAGCTTCAGGCGCCGGAAAAACAACTTTATTGCGTATGCTTTATGTGGCAGAAAAGCCGACTCGCGGGCAAATTCTGATCGATCAACAGAATATTACCCGGATGCGCAGCTCGCAGATTCCATTTTTGCGACGTAAAATCGGGGTGGTTTTTCAAGACTTTAAGTTGCTTAATAGCCGCACGGTGTACGAGAATGTCGCTTTTGCCCTGGAGGCACAGGGGAAAAAGCGCTACGAGGTCAGTAAGAAGGTTTATCAATCTTTAAAAGAGGTTGGCTTGGAGCATCGTCTGCAGAGCAAACCTTTGGAACTTTCCGGTGGTGAGCAACAGCGGATAGCTGTGGCCCGGGCCTTGGTGGTTGATCCGTTGATCCTTCTGGCCGATGAACCGAGTGGTAACCTTGATCAGGAGGTGACCCTGGATATCATGGAGCTGTTTAAAAAAGCCAACGCTCGTGGGACGACCGTCTTGTTGGCGACCCACGATCACGGTCTGCATCAGCGATTTCCGCGACGGGTGATAACCCTGGATAAAGGGAAACTGGTTGCTGATCAGCAGCCGTATGGTTGTTGATTGACAACGTTTAGTGAGTACCCATCCGGAAACTTCGGATCGGCGCGATGAAGTCTTCATCTGGGAAACGTGCAGATTGACGCAGAGATTGTGAAAAAGGGCCGTTTCCGGATGAAAACCAGTGAGAATTGGAGGGTCCAGCAGTGCTGGAGAAAATCCGCTATTTTATCCTGAGAGCAATCCGCAATATGCGGCAATGGCCACTGCTCTGTTCAGCGGCTATTTTAACGATGGCTGTCGCTCTGGCGACGGTGGCGACATTTTTTCTCGTTGTTGCTAACGTTGAGCAGTTGGCTGCCAGTTGGACGCGTGAAGTCCAAGTGATTGCCTATCTGGAGAAAGCTCCCAGACAACATGAATTGCCGGGTTTGCGGAAAAAACTGCAGAGCTTTCCGGAAATCGAATCTGTCCGCTACGTGTCCCCCGTAGAGGCCATGAAACGTTTTAAAAAACGTCTCGCCGATGACGCCAGTTTGCTTGATGGTGTGAATCGCAACCTGCTGCCGGCCTCATTTGAGTTGGGGTTAGTTGCCGAATGCCGAAATCAACAGGGGATCAATAAG
>JADFVC010000411.1 GCA_015222355.1 Chloroflexota bacterium
GACGAAGACAAAGAAAAATAACAATTGACAGAATTTCACAATTTACTCCCTTATTCCAACTTACCGGAAAATGACAGCAGATTCCCCTGCTGTTGATCCTGACGAAACAATTCCCTCCTGATCCGGGCATGATATTTTTCCACACTCACTTGAGCCTGACTGATCGCCCTGCGCGCCAGAGGCTGCATAACTCCCAAGTTGGAAAAATCCATCCCTTTTAACAACTGTGCAATCAGACCGCCACGAGCGCCATCGAGCAACGGATCTTCTAAAGAGAGGATTGCCTGATAACTTCCGGGGTCACCCTGCCGCCCGCAACGTCCTGCCAACTGACGATCGATCCGTGCCGCCTCATGCCGCTCGGTCGCGATAACATGCAAGCCCCCTATTTGACGCACCCCTTCACCCAGCACAATATCGGTCCCCCGACCAGCCATATTGGTGGCAATGGTGATACTTGCGGCGATACCGGCGGCACTGACAATATCAGCTTCATCGGCGTCCTGCTTGGCATTTAGCACCTGGTGTTCCAGACCGGCCTGACGAACCAACGCTGACAAGTGTTCAGATGCAGCAACCGATCGGGTTCCGACCAACAGCGGACGTCCCAGATGATGCAGTCTACAGATTTCGGCGACGACAGCTTGCCATTTCTGCTGCTGAGTCGCCAACACCCGATCCGGCAGAATCTTGCGGATGATCGGGCGATGAGTTGGAACCTTCAACGTCGGCAGGTGATAAACCGCCCAGAGTTCAGCAGCAACCTCTTTGGCTGTCCCAGTCATCCCAGATAGCTGGCGGTAGCGACGGAAGAAACGCTGATAGCTGATCTTCGCCAAGGTTTCCCGGCGCTGGGTCAGTTCGCAGCCTTCTTTCAGTTCGATCAGCTGGTGCAGTCCCTGTTCCCAGGATCGATCTTCCATCACCCGGCCGGTAAACTCGTCAATAATCTGCACCTTACCATCACGCAACAGGTACTGTTCATCACGATGGAAAAACTGTATCGCCGTCAAGGCCTGATGTACCGTCGATTCACGCCGCACCAGACCACTCCAGAGTGGCCCAAGTTGACTTACCGCAGCAGCGATCTTTTGCTTGCCGACATCCGTTAAGCGCAATTGACGTCGCGCCGAATCGAGCACATAGTCCTCCCCTTTGATCAGCTCAGCTGCCAGGTCAAGAGCCTGTTGCAGAAACTGTCGTTCTTCATCCCCGCCGTCCGCACCGGAGATAATCAAAGGCGTCCGAGCTTCATCAATCAGTATGCTGTCAGCTTCATCAACAATAGCAAAATGCAGGCCCCGCAGCAGGACACGTTTGCTCCGTTGGCTCTCTCCATGCAGGTATTCTGCCTGTAAAAGCAGCGGATCGAGTCGATCCCCCAAGGTCAGTCGATCCCGCAGGTAATCGAAAACCAGCTCCTTATTGGTCGCATAAGTCACATCACACTGATAGGCCCGACGCCTTTCCCCCGGCGTCTGCCCGTGCACCACACAACCGACCTGTAGCCCGAGAGCCTGGTAAAGCGGCAGCATGGTCTCGGTATCTCTGGCGGTCAGATAGTCGTTGACGCTGATCACGTGCACAGGTATCCCGGCCAGTGCAACAGTGGCAGCCGGCAAGGTCGCGGTGAGCGTCTTTCCTTCGCCGGTATCCATCTCTGCCACCATCCCCTGCAGCAATACCAGCCCGCCGGTGAGCTGACTCGCGTAGGGGCGCATGCCCAGTGTTCGGACACTCAGTTCTCGAACCAAGGCAAAACTACACACCAGCAGCTCATCAATCATTCCGTCGATGTGCAGTTGTTGTCTTAATTGCTGGATCTCCTGTTGTAACTGCTGATTATCCAAAGCTTGTAACCGCGGTTCGGCAGCTTCAATCCGGGCAACCAAACGCCGCAATCGTCCGCGACCAGAAAATATTTTTCGCAGCTGTCCGAAAAGCCGGTGTGCAAAAACTTCCAGTTTGTTTTCAACTCGATCCGGCTGTTCGGCGCGCACATCATGGGTTGCCGGCGGGACATATAAGTTGGATACGACAGTCATCAGCAGCAGCCCTAAATCGCGAAACGGCTCAGCAACATACGCCGCAGCCCCCGGTACCAGCGAAATGCCAAGGGTTCCGGAGAATGCTCAAAACGGACGTACACGCGCTCCTCAACCTTATCTGTCACAGACTCCGTAAGTTCGATGTCAAACTGAAACAGTCGCTCCAGCGCCTTCGGACGCTCCGGCTCGCGAGGATCAAGGACATAAAGACCTCCTCCCTCCAGACTGAGTGCCAGGCTCGGCAATTCATAACTGGCGGCTGGAACTTCACGGATCAC
>JADFVC010000412.1 GCA_015222355.1 Chloroflexota bacterium
CCAAACCAGGTGCGCTACCAGGCTGCGCTACGCTCCGACGGGCGACATAGGTAACACGCACCGAACAAAAATTCAATCTTTTTCCGCTTCAATTTTTCTCCAGCGAAAGAAAACTTGTCGAATCATTTGATACTCTTCCTTTATCCTGACTCCGTGGGTAAATGGTGAATGAAGAGTGCAAGTGCTTGGATTGAATGAGTTGATGCAAAAATCTTAGCTGCACCCAAAGGTTCAGCGGCGATTTTTAGAGTGCTCAGGCAGTTCAATGACACGTGCTGTTTGCAGCGGATACTCACGGATTCAGGTTTATTGCTGATCTTGACAGTGAGGGAAAATGCCCAACGTTGCACATAAAGAACCTTATCAAATGACAATTGACGCTTTATTCCAAGCGCAGTCGACCACCACGAGAGGTTTGACGACAGCGCAGGCCGCTGAGCGTTTGGCCCGTTTGGGGCGCAATGAATTGCGCGAGGCCCAGCGGCGCTCCCCTTGGCAGATGTTGCTTGATCAATATCGTGATCCGATGATTATTCTTTTGTTAGCTGCGGCGCTGGTGTCGGGACTGATTGGTGGGGTCAAAGACGCCATTGTCATTCTGATTATTGTCCTGCTCAATAGTATCATCGGGTTTATCCAGGAGTACCGTGCCGAAAAGTCCCTGGCGGCGTTAAGGCGTCTGGCAGCTCCCTTCGCCATGGTGCGGCGAGAGGGAGAAGTACAGAAGATTCCTGCAGCCGAACTTGTTCCCGGAGATCTGTTGCTGTTTGATGCCGGCACCATCATTCCGGCAGATGTCCGTCTCACTGAATCCAGCTCACTCAAAGTCAACGAAGCCTCGCTAACCGGTGAATCGGTGTCAGTCGAGAAAATTGTCGGACCGTTGGAGCCATCAGGGTTGCCGCTCGGGGATCGCTGTAACATGGCCTTCCGCGGGACCCAGGTCAGCTACGGTCACGGCCGTGGAGTGGTGACGGCGACCGGAATGGCAACCGAGATGGGAAAAATCGCCCATCTGCTCGACACAACGGCGACCACCCGGACTCCGTTACAGAATCGTTTGGCGAGAGTGGGGCGTAATCTGGCACTGGCAACATTGCTGATCTGTTCGGTGGTTTTCTTTGCCGGGTTGCTGCGTGGTGAAGAGCTGATGCTGATGTTCCTCACCGCTGTCAGCCTTGCCGTGGCTGCGGTTCCTGAGGCGCTTCCGGCCGTGGTGACCATCTGCCTGGCTCTTGGCGCGCGCCAATTGGTTGCCCAGAACAGTTTGATCCGGCGGCTGTCGGCAGTGGAAACCCTCGGTTCAACGACCTGCATTTGCAGTGATAAGACCGGCACCCTGACGCTCAACCAGATGACTGTTGAGCAACTGTATGATGTGGATGATCGGCCCGTTTTCCGGAATGCAGAGCTAACGGGACCGCAGCAGCAGTTACTGTTGGCGCTGGCGTTGAATAATGATGTGGAGTTGGATACTGCCGGTCAGCCGGTTGGGGATCCGACCGAGATCGCATTGTGGGAAGAGGCGCAACGGTTCGGTTTCGGCAAACAGCAGTTGCTGAAAGATTACCCGCGGGTGGCCGAGATCCCCTTCAGTTCGGAACGACAGGCAATGAGTACCATTCATCATACGCGGGATGGGCGGCTACTGTTGCTCTGCAAGGGGAGTTTTGAAGCGGTTTCAGCTGGTTGCCTGGAATTTGATCGGCAGTCGTTGATGGAACGGACTGACGCCTTGGCCCGCAAGGGGTTGCGGGTTCTGGCTTTTGCCTGTCGCGAACTCGCTACTCTGCCGGGACAGGTGGATGATCAACTGGAGACCGACCTGCAGTTTCTCGGTTTGAGCGGCTCCCTTGATCCTCCCCGGGACGAAACTGCCGACGCCGTTCGTGAATGTCGACGGGCGGGGATTACCCCGGTGATGATAACCGGCGATCATCCATTGACGGCGGTGCAAATTGCCGTGCGGATCGGACTGGTCGAGTCGGCAGCTGCCCGAGTCGTCAGTGGGCCCGAACTCAGTAACTTGACTGAACAGGAGCTGGTTGCCTTGGCGGGTGAGGTGCGGGTCTACGCACGGGTGGCCCCGGAGCAGAAACTGAAAATTGTCAGTGCTCTGCAGCAACGGGGAGAGGCGGTGGCGATGACCGGGGATGGCGTCAACGATGCTCCGGCTTTGAAGAAAGCCGAGATCGGCATCGCCATGGGGATTACCGG
>JADFVC010000413.1 GCA_015222355.1 Chloroflexota bacterium
GCCGATTCGGTGGCGCCCTGCGAGAGGGACTGGCTGGAGTCGGAGACCTGGGAACTGCCCGAGGCGATCTGCTCGGCGGCCGTGCCGATCTGGCCCATGATATCGTTCAGATCACTGCCAAGTTTGTTGAGCGTGCCCCTGATGACATCCTGTTCATCCTTGGCTTCTACCTGAACTCGCAAGTCGCCGTCGGCCAGTTTCTGCAGTGAGACGATGACTTCGTTTTGCAGACTGTCGGCGAACCTGTCCATCGCTTGAGCCATCTGGCCGATCTCATCCGATTGCTGCAGACCGATCCGCTTCGACAGGCGGCCTTTTTCCATATCTTCGATCATTTCCACTGTTTTTGTCAGTGGCTTGGAGACGCTACGGGCCAAGAAGAACACCAGGGCGAAACTGCCGAGCATAACGGCCAGAACGATTCCGCTTATCAGCCAGAAAATTTCTGCCAATTGTGCTTCGATATCATCCAGATATAAGCCGGCTCCGAGGACCCACTGCCACTCGGGTACCAGTTTGACGAAGGAGGTTTTAGCCACCGGCTCGGCAACCCCCTGCTTGGCCCATTTGTACTGCACAAATCCTTCACCCGAGGTCCGCGCGACTTGGGCAAACTCCACGAACAGAGCTTTGCCATCCGGGTCTTTGTTGGCGGAAAGGTTTTTCCCTTCCAACTCCGGTTTAATCGGGTGCATAACCATGACCGGATCAAGGGTGTTGATCCAGAAATAGTTGTTCCCTTCAAAGCGGGTGTGGCGGATCGCCTCTTTGGCCGCGAACTGCGCCTCCTCTGTCGTCATTTTGCCGCTGCTGGCCTGCTGCACATAGTGATCGATGATGCCCCATGTCGATTCGACCGCGCGTTGGACGACTTCATCTTTGCCTTTTTTCAGGTTGAACTTCAGCTCGGAATAGACAAAGCCGATGGTGCAGCCGAAGGCGAGGATAATGAAGCTGCAGAGGGTGAAGATCTTTTTGGCCATCCTCATGTTGTTGAACATTTTAAGCATGATTAGTTTCCTTTCCACGGGTTGTTTAGCTTGCGACTGAAAGCTATTGAGCAGATTTGTCGACAACAGCATTGACTGTTTCAATCAGCACCTCCGGGGTGCAGAAAAAATAGCCGGCTCTATTTCTGAACGACTCAATATGGGTTGAAGAGTAAGTTTCTGTGGCAGTATGAGTCAGCAGCACAATCGGAACTGTTTTGCCGAGGGAGTTGAACAACTCAACAAGTGTTGAGGTTTGCGCGTTTGTATCCAGATAGTTGACAAGCAGCAGGTCAAAGCTCAGCGGCGTTTTTCGGGCATTGGCAATCCAGTTCACAGCCTCTTCATGATTGAGAAATTCGGTGACCCTGTGTCCCGAAATTTTCAGCAAGAATTTTATTGTTCTGCGCGTTTCAGCTTTTTCGTCCAGCAACAAGATGTGAGTTTTCATGATCAAGGTACACTCCTGATTAATTTTTTCTCACGGTTTGGGCTTCGGATGTGTCTATAGCAAGGTGAGTGCCAACTAACCGTTCTTGTGTAACTATTTGATATGAGATGGCTATTTGTGTTTTCTTGTAAAGCGAAACGGTGTAAGAAATGTTACGGGGGGGGTGTTGAAAGAAGGGTAAGCCTCTGCAATCACATGATTTTCTTGATGTTCGGAAAAGTTACCGCTGTTCCAAAGGCTACAGGGTTTGTCGGGAGGACTTATCTTTTGCTCTTATTGAGCCGTTTGTTGAGCGCCGGCCTGGAGATGCCGAGTAGATTTGCGGCAATCGACTGGTTGTTATTTGCGCGCTGCATCGCTTCGTCAATCAGCAGCTTGACAACCTCTTCGATGGTGGGCAGCCGTTCGGAAAAAGTCACCGGGGCAACGGGCCTTGTTTCCTGCATGATAAGTTCTTGTTTTCCCAGCACCTTTTTAAAGCTGTCCATCGACAGTTTTTTGGCCTGATGGGTGCTGACGGCATCATAGATCATCGCTTCCAGTTCTCTGACGTTGCCGGGAAAATGGTAGGTCGAGAGCAGGGTTGCCAGTTCCGGGGGAGGAGTCGGGGTCTTTTTGTTGAGGCTGCTGGCGGCCCTTTCCATCAGGCAAGTCAACAGCAGCGGGATATCCTCTTTCCGCTCGCGAAGGGGGGGGATAGCAACCGGGTGGGTGTGCAGGCGATAGAACAGATCCTTGCGGAATTTACCGTCGTTCTGCAAAGCCATAAGGTCCTGATTGGTGGCGAGGACAATGCGGGTTTTTATCTTTTTTACCCGATCGCTGCCGAGCGGAAAATATTCCCCTTCCTGCAAGAGACGTAGCAGCTTGATTTGCGAGATCGGGCTCAAGTCCCCGATTTCGTCCAGAAACAGGGTGCCATGGGTCGCTTGCTCAATCATTCCGGCACGGGCTTGATCGGCACCGGTAAAGGCCCCTTTGACATGGCCGAACAGAGTATCGGAGAAGACATTATCATCAAGTCCGGCCACATTGACCGCCACCCAGGGACCGTCGGGCCGACTTAATTGATGGACCGCCTTGGCAATAAGTTCTTTGCCGACGCCACTCTCCCCGGTAATGAGAATCGGCTGGCTGCTGCTCGCTACTGCCTCCAGGTAGTGAAAGATCGCTTTCATTTTGGGGGATTGCGTGGGGATCGCCGAAAATGCTTGCGGATTTTTCAGACTGTCTTCCAGAAAGTGTTGCCGCAATTTCCGGTTTTCGTTTTTGATTTCGAGTAACTGGATGGCCCGCTTGACCGAGCCGATCAGGCGTTCCTCTTCCACTGTTTTGACAAAGTAGTCGTAAGCTCCAGCCTTTATGCAGCGAACCGATATTTCGATCTGGTTGACACCGGTGAGAATGATGACGGGAAGTTCGGGATAGTTTTCAACGATTTGGGCCAAGATCTTTTCACCGGACAGATGCGGCATGGTCAGGTCGAGGAGCACAACACTGACTGCTTGATCAGCAAGGATTCCCATGACGCGACGGCTGTCATCGCATTGCATGAGATTGTTGATACCGCCAAGCCGTTCGAGCGCGAGCGACAGGCTGCGCAGCCAGGGTTTTTCGTCGTCGACCAGCAGTACCAGGGTACTCGGGTAGAGGGTATCAGGCATTGTCTAAATCCTTTGTCACCGGAAGGGAGACTTTTACCACTGTGCCCTGCGGGTGATTCTTTTCGAAAGAGAGTTCGCCGCGATGTTCTTTGATGATCCGCGCGGAAACGGACAGCCCCAGTCCCGTGCCGCCTATTTCACGTTTGGTGGTAAAGAAAGGATCGGTCACGTGCAGTAAGTGCTCATCAGCGATGCCGGACCCCTCATCCTTGACTTCAAACACGCATGAGTTGCTGATTTCATCATAATAGGTTGCAACAGAAATAGATTTTGAATTGTCGGCCAGTGCCTGGGCGGCATTCACCAGCAGGTTGATCGCCACCTGTTCAATACGTTGCGGATTTCCGGAGATGCTCGGCAGGTTGCTCCCCAACCGGGTTGAGAAGTTGTCTGTCGATTTCTTAATGGTGTTTCTGACCAGCCGGATTGCTGCTTCGATAGGGGTGTTCAGTTCAAAGACTTCATTCACGCCGGCAGCTTCTTGCCGGGAAAAGTCTTTCAGGTCTTCAACAATGCGCCTGATGTGTTGGGCGCCGTTATGCATTTCATGCAGCAGTTCAGGGATTTCTTCGCGCATCCGCGCATAAGATAAACCCGCGAATTGAAAGTCTCCTTCTTGCTCAAAACGTTCGTCGAGTAGCTCCAGTGCGTCGAGCAGCGCAGCCTTGAGGGTCGAAAGATTGAGGATGATCAAGCCGTTCGGGTTGTTGATTTCGTGAGCCATTCCGGCGGCCAGTTCGCCGATGGAGGCCAGTTGACTGTTTCTGGTGGCTTCTTCACGCAGACGTACTGTTTCGGTGATGTCGCTGGCCATTTCAATGACATTGATGACATTTCCTGAGGCGTCCTTGATCGGGAACGCCTTGATGCCCATCAGTTTCCCCTGGGCTGTCTTCAACGTTGTCTTTTGCGGTAGCCCTGTCTCCATGCAGCGTAGTACCAGGCAGTTGTCGCATGGCTCATTCCGTTCATACCAGTGGTAACAGCTGCTCCCAGTCAAAGATGTGTGCTCGTCCAGCCCGCGGTTTATCGTGGCATTTTTATTAGCCCAAATTATTTTCAGATCGGGCGACAGCAACAGCAGCGAATCCTGGATGCCGTCGAGGACTGTTGCAAATTCCTGAGAGAGCTTTCTGTGGTTATTCTCGCTGGTGATTAAACTCTCTTCCGTCTGCTTGCGGATGGCAATTTCGCTGTTCAGTTCATCGCGACTTGCTGTGACTTTCCTCAGATTTTGTGCCATGTCGTTAAAGGCATGTCCCAGCTGGCTTATTTCGTCATTGCCGCTTACCGGTAAGCGGATATCCAGGTTACCTGAACTCATTTCACGAAAAGCCAGGACCGCTTTTTCAAGGGGCGAGAAAATACGTTGCGCAGTCACCACACTGGCGATCAGGGCGAAGAAAAGGGCCAGCACAGCAATGAGGTAAACCGATAAGATCATTTCATCGATCGCTTGTTCGGCACGATTTTCAACATCACGAAAATCATCCAGGTAATAACCGGCCACAATGACCCAGTCCCAGGGAGCAAAATAGGTTATTGCGGCCAGCTTTTCACGGGCTTTCTGCTCGCCCGGGTTTTTCCAGGGGTACTTTTCAATGCTGACCGGGATCGATCGGTTAAAAGCTTTCTGCGGGATTGAGAGCGCCTTGTCAATGATCGATCGAACGAACAGGTTCCCTTCGGAATCCTTGGAGTCCAGAATGTCTTCGCCGTCACGTGCACCATTTTGCGAAATAATATAGTGCCCTTTCTGCGCTCCCTTGCCACCCAGGACAAAAACATAGCCGGTTGAGCCGACAACAATATCCATGATGCTATGGCGCAGGCTGGTCAGGTTTTCCTGTTTAACACCGACGTAAAGAACACCGGTTATCTCTTTGCCGCCGGCATCCCAGATCGGTTGGTAGGCAGTGATGTACCAGGCGTTGACCACATACGCTCGGCCATGAAAGACTTTCCCCTGCATGATGGTTTCAATGACCGGATTGGGGGTGCCGTCCGGGTTGACTCGGGGGATATAGGTGCCGATCGCTCGTGAGCCATCCTGTTTTTCGACATTCGATGCCACCCGCAGCATATCGCCCTGTTTATTCATCCGCTGAAAGATCGTACAGGTACCGCCGACCAGGGATTTGACCTTGTCGACAACCGGGGCCCGGGTTGAAAAAGAACTGTTCTGGCCGAGCCAGACGTTGCCGACGTAAACTTTCGGCAGGGAGATTTGTATCGATTCTTTGCTGTATTGATTGATTGCTGTCCAGGCAACCTTCTGCTCCGGGATAAATGTCACCGGACCGCTTTTGGTCAAGATCTCTTCTGCGACCCGCAGGTTGTAAGCCATTGTATGCTCGACCGCCTCGCTCATAGCTTTGGTCATCAGGTAGACGTTCTGGACAATTTTGCTGACTCTTTCCTGGCCGAGGCGGGCAATTTCGACGTTGAAGTTTTTCTGCAGGCTGTTTTTCTGATAGGAGAGTGCCCCGATGATCGAGAAAATCGTCAGAACGACGATCAGAAAGCTCTTGCTGATGAGGAGAGTTTTTATCTTCATGGTGTCCGTAAAGGTCCAATCTTATCTTATTATTTCTTGCACCCGGAGAGATCGTAAAATATAAGTCCCGATTAGGGAAGCTGCATTATTGCAGGAGCTGAAGCTTCATATTCAGCGTTGTCGATAAAAAATTTCTTTTCGGGGATTGCGATCGGCCCGGATTTGCTCGCTGTTTATGTTATCACATATTTTTTTTGGGGCTATCCCAGGAGAGCATTTCATCAACAGTCTCCCAGGCATTTTTGAGTTATCCAGGATGGCCCCTTTTGCTTTGCTGTTTGACAAAGATTAAGGTCTGCTATAGTTTTCAGTTGTATGATCAATCCCTTTAATCGGCATTATCATGGCTATGTCACAACTTGATATTGAGCAGCAGAACAGCTTTGATCTGAAACAGGATCTGCGCGGAGTTAACCTGACCGGGCAGGAACAGCGGTATTTGAGTAACAACCATGCCAAATTGGGTGCCCGGATGGCTGAGCACTGGGGATTTCCTCAACCCTTGATCGAGGCGATTGAGGGGCACCATGCTGCCGGCGAAGGGGCTCCCCTCTCGGTCAAAATCGCCGCATTGATCAAGGGTCATCCGGAAAGTGATGACAGTCGGATCTTGGTCGATAAAGCCCGGCAACTGTTTGGTCTTGATGCAACAATCACTGCAGAAATGGTCGATGACATTCTGCAGGAAAGCGCAGAACTTTCGGCCGCTTTAAATTGAATTGACGGTTTTGTTGCCGTTGGGTCATGTGTATAATGATTCGGAGCACCTCTTGAACCGCAGCTGAACA
This sequence comes from Chloroflexota bacterium, assembly GCA_015222355.1. Classification (GTDB taxonomy): domain Bacteria; phylum Desulfobacterota; class Desulfuromonadia; order Desulfuromonadales; family Geopsychrobacteraceae; genus Malonomonas. The sequence continues at coordinate 6,450 of JADFVC010000413.1, forward strand.
GCTGGGAGACCATCTCATCAACAGACTCCCGGGCAGAAGGACCCATGACTGCTGATTCATCACCCACGACGGACGATTCGTCAAACAATCCCCCTGAATGTCCTGCCGGTAAAATTGACTGTCCGATCATCGCAGAAATTGTTGCGCTGCGTCAGTCAGTCACTGAGCTGTCAGAGTTGGTCCGCACCGATAATCTGACAGGTCTTGCCAACTACCGGTATTTTAACCAGGCCCTCGGGCAGGAAATGGAACGTACTCAGCGGAGTGGCCAGCCGACAACCCTTATCATGCTCGATATCGATTTTTTCAAAAAAGTCAATGATCAGTGGGGGCATGAAGTCGGCAACCAGGCCCTGGTGCATATCGCCAAGCTGATGTTACAAACAGTGCGGCGGCTCGATATCGCTTGTCGTTACGGTGGCGAAGAGTTCGCGATTATTCTGCCGAACACCGAGCTTTCCGCCAGTATCCCAGTGGCGGAAAGATTACGCAGCTCAATAGCAGAAACGTCCTTGACGGTCGGCGAAAAACAACTGCAGTTGACGGCCAGCCTGGGCATTGCGAGCTATGTTCTGGGAGAGGAGAGTCGCGTGGAAGAGCTGGTGCAGCGCGCTGATCATTACCTTTACCAGGCAAAACAGTCAGGGCGAAACCAGGTACGATATGCCCCCTTGCCGGAAATCGACGTGGTCAGCCGCGAAGAACGTGAAGCGCTGTTCAAGCTGTTTGGCCGTAGCGTCAAGGAAAATCAGACTGAACCATAAACACAATTTATCCAGGAGAGCATCATGCAGATAGTCGTTTTAGATGGTTACGCACTCAACCCGGGCGATCTCGACTGGTCGCCGTTGAAAGCTCTCGGCAGCTGCGCTATTTATCCCCGGCTAACACCTGAAGAGATTGTCGACAAAGCGGTAGATGCTGAGATTATTCTTACCAACAAGGCACTTTTGACGGCTGATATTATTAAGGCCCTGCCGAAACTGAAATATATCGGCGTACTCGCCACCGGCTACAATGTTGTCGACCTGGAAGCAGCCAAACAGTCCGGCATTGTTGTCACCAATGCTCCCGGCTACAGTACCGACTCTGTCTGCCAGATGGTGTTTGCCTTGCTTCTGGAGATGACCCAACAGGTTGGTCATCACGCTCAACTGGTTCGAGAAGGGGAATGGAGCCGTTGTGAAGATTTCAGCTTTCAGGATCGGCCGTTACTTGAACTCGCCGGGAAAACCTTCGGAATTGTCGGTTACGGGCAGATCGGGTGCCGGGTGGCACAGGTTGCCAGGGCGTTCGGCATGCAGGTCCTGGTTCAGAC
>JADFVC010000414.1 GCA_015222355.1 Chloroflexota bacterium
CATCCTGACCTGCAGAACCTGGTGGTGAAGATTTTTCACCAACCTGGCCAGCTGTCCCAATCCTTCGTTCAAACCACTCCAATTGCGCTCGGCAGCGGCAGTTTGCAAGCTGTAGCGATTGGTGATCAACTCCCCGGTCAGATTGATGAAGCGATCAAGCAAATCAGTCCCGACCCGCACAGTCGTCGTCACAGCCTGCTGTTTACGCTGTTTTTCGACGACCTTTTCCGGCGGGAAAACAATCTCTGCCAGTTCACTGTACTTCTGCAACCGGGCGAAGATCTGCTCCTGCGACAGATCGGTTTTCAGGCGCACCTCCAGGATCCGGCTGATTTCACCCTGAAGAATATTTTCTTCCGCAGGGATCGTTTCCAGCAGGCTGCCAAATTCTCCCAGCTTTTTCAACAGCACCAGCAAACGCGGCCCCGGCGCGGCAACCGTTTCTTCCAGACGTAAATGAATCAGCAGATTGGAATTATCCAGATCCTCAGAGCAGGAAACACTTTCAAGCAGTTCGAGGCTCTGGTGGGGGATTTCTCCCCGGATAAAATCTTCGACCGACCTTTCCGGCAGTTCCTGACGAATATCTTGCAACAAGCCCTCAAGCAGGTCGACAGCCGCCAGCAGGTAATCAATCTGCGTACTGGAAATCTGCCCAAGGCTCCGGCAATTATCCAGCTGATCTTCGAGATGATGGGCCAATTGCGCCGTCGCACTATAGCTCATCGTCGCGGCCATCCCCTTGATCGAATGTGCCTCGCGAAACAGTGCAGCTATCCCGTTCTGGTCTTCCGGAGCGGCTTCGACTTCGACCAGCAGGGACACCATGTTCTGCAGATGTTCTGTCGCCTCGGTTAAAAACATCTCTCGATATTTAGCAATATCCATCGCTGATCCTGATGAGTTAGCCGGCAGCCACGCGCTCAATCACTTCCAGAACCTGCGCGTCAGAAAAGGGCTTGACGATAAAGTCCTTGGCTCCGGCTTTGATCGCCTCCATCACCATACTCTCTTGTCCCAGGGCACTGCAGACCACCACCACAGCCGCCGGATCTGCGGAGAGAATTTTTTTCATCGCATCAATCCCCCCCATCTCCGGCATGACAATATCCATGCTCACCAGGTCCGGCTGCTGGAGATTGTACTGTTCGACAGCCTGCAAACCGTTTTCTGCCTCGGCGACAATGTCCCAGCCGGCCGCGGTAAAAATATCGCGCAGCAGAGTTCGCATAAAAAGTGCATCATCGACAATCAAAACTCTTTTGGTCATTTCAACCTCCGGTTCCGGCACAGAGCTGTTCAAGCTTTGCTTGCAGCTGATCAAGATCGAGCAGGCTGATTATCTCACCCTGACAGTTCAGAACCCCCCTGATACAATCAGCCTCGGAGCTGCTTTGCGAAAGGATTTCATGGCTCAGGTTCAGGGTCATAATCGGGCACATTTGATCGACCCACAAGGCCATCGGCCCATGCCTGTCGCTCAGAACAATCAATCGATCAAAACGGTTGCCGGCGGGAAAGTCCAGCAACAGCGGCAGGTCAACCACAGGAACAATCCGGCCATGAAAAGCGATCGCACCGGCAAGCGTTTCCGGGGCACCCGGCAGATCATGAATCTGCGGATTCTCAACCACTTCCTGAATCTCCGGCAACTCAAGAGCGTAAACCTCTGTTCCGAGCTTAAAGGGAAGCAGCTGATTCATGTCTCACTCGTGGTCTGTTCAGCACCCAGATTGAAGCGGCTGACCGAGGTCAGCAGTTCATCAGCAAGCGTCGAAAGTCGCTGTGAAGCAAAAGTCATCTCTTCCATGGATGCCGATTGTTCCTCGGTTGCAGCAGACGCCTCTTCGGTCGATGCCGCATTGTCCTCGGCAACTCGGGCAATGGACTCAATCGCCTCAACGATTGACTGAGCACCACCAAGCTGTTGTTGGGTCAGTTCGGTAATCCCCACCGCTTTGAGCTGGGCAGTTTCCGCCTTATCAATAAGTGCGGTAAAAGAATTGCCGGCAATGTCGATCGCCTCACGACCGGCATCGACCGATTTGATACTTTCCAGCATCGACTGGTACACCTTATGGCTCTGCTCACGGGTATTTTCGATCAACCGGGTAATTTCCCCCGCCGACTCACTGGTACTGTCTGCCAACTTACTGACCTCCTCGGCAACAACGGCAAAACCGTGACCATATTCTCCGGCCCGCGCTGCCTCAATCGTCGCATTGAGAGCCAAAAGGTTGGTTTTCTGGGCGATATTGGTGATCACATCGGTAATCGTACCGATCTTCTGCACCTGCTCACTGAAGGAAACCGTCAACTGGCCATTTCCTTCGATCTGGCCGAGAACCTGTTTCATGTTGTCCAGAGCCGTGATCGCCATCTGCTCACCTTGTCGGGCCGTCATCGTGGTCTCTTCTGCAGAGGTCGACAACTTATCGGCCGAAGAAGCAATCAGCTCAATCCCCAAAGCTATCTCCTTGACAACCTTGGAGACCCGCTCGACCATTTCCGCCTGGGTTTCCGCTCCCCGGCTGATCTGCTCGATCGACCCGGCAACCTCATGTGAAGTGGCGGTCATTTCTTCGGCCGTTGCCGCCAGCGCCAGAGAAGACTGATTGACGTTGAGCGAACTGTTGCGAATCTGTCCAACCAGGTTGCGTAGGCTGTCAAACACCTGATTCAGGGAGTTGGTAAGATCCTCGGTTTCATCAGAAAAGAGTCCTGTGCGTAAGCGCACCTTGCGACTGAGATCACCGTCACTAAGCCGCTCGGCTCCGGCAGTCAGAATGCCGAAGTTGGCGGTAATGGCTTTGGAGAAAATCCAGCCCAAAATCAGGCCGACCAACAACGCACCGACAATAGTAATCCACTGATGGGTCCATTCGGGGATCTGCATCCGCGGCACCAGAATGTTCAGCAGCACAACTGAGGCGACGACCACAATGAAGCCAACAATAAACTTGTAACTGATCTCAACGCGCATTTTTATCTCCTTCATGGGGCCAAACTTTCCATTTACGATCAAAAAGGTTCTGTTCGCTTGAGTTATCGCGATGCTTTCCGCAACGGTTGAACATAAGGCAGCGGCAACAGTTTTTCATCGGTTTTCAGGCGCTGATAGATCCGTTCTGCCGGATCAACACAACGGAACAGATCACGACAACAGACCGTTACCAGGGTTTCCGCCCGTCCCAGAACCAGATAGCCTTTATACGGCAAGGCGGCAGCAAGAATTTGCAGTATTTTCCGTTGTTGCGCACGAGAAAAATAAATCAACACATTTCGACAAAGGATCAAATCAGCCCGGTAAAATGGCTGATCGCTTAAAATATCATGGCGGAAAAATCGCACCTGGTGCCTGATTTGCTCACTCAGCAGATATTCTGCCCCCTCAGGGGTAAAATACTCCTGCAACATTTCCTCCGGCACCCCGGCAATCCTGCTTTGCGGATAACTGCCGCGTTTGGCTCGTTGCAGTGCCGCGCGACTCACATCGGTGCCGATAATCGTCAGCAAGTCATCGGCGCACACCAGCTTCCGGCAGAGCAGGGCCAAGGAATAGGGTTCCTCGCCGTTGGCACAGCCGATACTCCAAACTCTCAGCTTGCGGTGATGATCTCTGGTACGTTGCAACAATTCCGGCAGAATCGCTTTTTCCAGCACCGCAAAGGTCGAAGGATTACGGAAAAACTGCGAAACGTGGATACTCAGAGAAGCCACCAGTTGTTCCTGCTCGCAGAAATTTTCCTGCAACAAGGCAAGGTAAGGCTCCGGACCGGGCAAACCAACCGACCGGATGCGTGCAGCAATCCGCCGCTTCATACAAAGGTCTTTATAACCGCTCAATGTGAAATTCTGCTTTTGCCGCAATATTTCACCGATCTGTCCATACAGATCTGCGGGGATATCGCCACCGATGAACGGAGCCGACACCTGCTTAACAGCAGACATCTCCTCATCGTTCGTTCTCATCGCAGTATTATCTTCAGGCGAAATGGTCATAACCACCCCGGGCGCAGCGATAGATACTCCGGTCGGCACGCCGGATCGTTAATTCCCGCTCCGGACAAATCCTGCCGATGCGGGTCAACGGAAGTTCAATCCCCTCCGTAGACGCTAAATTCTGTTCCGACGAAGCAAACAGCAACTCGTAATCCTCCCCTCCGGCAAGTGCCAAATCGATCAACTGCGGAGCGCTTTTCAGCTCCCCGGCAAAGGCTTCAGAAAGGGGCAGACATGCCAGCTCGATTTCCGCTCCCACCCCCGAGGCATCAAGGATGTGCTGCAGATCCGCCAGCAACCCGTCAGAAACATCCAACATGGCTGATGCCAACTGCCGCGCCGATAAAAATTGCCCGAGAGCAACTCGCGCCTTCGGTGTATGGTGGCGCTTCAGCAAGCTCTCATCGGGCAACCTTCCCTGTTGCAACATTTCCAGCGCCAAGGCGCTGTCGCCTAAACATCCGGAAACATAGATGTTGTCTCCCGGCCTGGCTCCAGAGCGCCGAATGGCCTTCCCTTTGGGAACGGTCCCTTGGACAGTGACCGAGATCATCAGCGGACCGGAAGAACGGCAGGTATCGCCACCGGCGAGAATGGCTCCATAAGCCGCCGTTTCCGCCAGAAAACCTGCAATCAATGCTTCCAGCTCCGCGACACTGATTTCAGCCGGACAAGCCACCGCCAAAAACAAGCTTTTCGGAGTCCCCCCCATGGCAGCAACATCGCTGACATTGACCGCAACCGATTTACGACCCAGTTCTTCCATTCCGATCCACTGCCGGTTGAAATGGACCCCCTCAATCAGCAAGTCAGTACTGGTCAGCAATTCTTGGCTGGAATCCTGTTGCTGAATCGCACAGTCATCACCGATCCCCAGCACCAGATGCTCTGCATCGCCAGCCTGCTGTTGAATCTGTCGGATCAGACCAAATTCACCCAGACTATGCAGTTTTTCATTCGTCCTCAAAAGTCCTTACCCCGATTAATTTTTAGTTCTTAATTATTATTTTTCTTTCACGATCTGTCAAGCAAAGACAAAAAAAAGGCGGCCGGCAAACGCCGACCGCCCTGAATCCCGGCTCGATCCCGTTTAGATCTGTGGGCCCGCCGCGGTGAAGTCAAATTCATCATTATCAGTGATGTATTTCTTGAAATTCTCAATGAACATTCCAACCAGTTTATTGGCGGTCTGATCAAAACCGTCCTTGTCCGGCCAAGCATTGCGCGGGTTCAACAGATAAGAATCGACACCAGGCAGTTCTTTCGGAATATGCAATTTGAAGAAACGGGTCTGATCAAATTCAACATTGTTGATACTACCATCAAGGATTGCATTGATGCAGGCACGGGTTGCCTTGATGCTCATCCGGTTCCCGACACCATAGCCGCCGCCGGCCCAGCCGGTATTCACCAGGTAAGCGTTAACGTTGTACTGGTCCATCTTTTCACCCAACAGTTTGGCATAGGCCGTCGGATGCAACGGCAGGAATGCCTCGCCGAAGCAGGCAGAAAAAGCCGCCTGAGGCTCCGTGATACCGCGCTCGGTTCCGGCAACCTTGGCTGTGTAACCGGACAGGAAGTAGTACATCGCCTGCTCCCTGGTCAGCTTGGAGACAGGAGGCAGCACGCCGAAGGCATCGCAGGTGAGGAAGATAATATTTTTCGGATGTCCGGCCATGAGGGTTGGCTCATGGTTGTCGATATGTTCGATCGGGTAAGAAACCCGGGTGTTTTCGGTCTTGGAACTATCAGTATAATCAATGATACCGTCTTCATTGTACACCACGTTTTCCAACAGGGCATCCCGCCTGATGGCATTGAAGATCTCCGGCTCGCTCTCTGGCGACAGATCGATACATTTTGCGTAGCAACCACCTTCAAAATTGAAGACGCCGTCAGCATCCCAGCCATGCTCGTCATCGCCGATCAGTTTACGCGCGGCATCTGTCGATAATGTGGTTTTTCCGGTTCCGGACAGGCCGAAGAACAGGCAGACATCGCCATCTTTGCCGACATTAGCGCTGCAGTGCATGGACAGGATATTTTCCAACGGCATCCAGTAGTTCATCATGGTGAAGATACCTTTTTTCATTTCACCGCCGTACCAGGAACCACCGATAATTGCGACATTTTTTTCAATATTGAAGATGACAAAAACCTCTGAGTGCAGCCCCATTTTCTGCCATTTTTTATTGGTCAATTTCGCCGCGTTATAAACGGTAAAGTCGGGAGCAAAACCATCCAGATCAGCGTCATCCGGACGGATGAACATGTTCTTGATGAAATGCGACTGCCAGGCGATTTCAGTGATAAAACGGATCTTACGACTCGTTTCCGGGTTGGCACCACTGTAGCCATCAGCTACATAGACATCTTTTCCCGACAGGTAGTCGATCACCTCAGCGTACAGCTCATCAAAAATCTCTGCTGTTGTGGGCTGATTGATGTTTCCCCAGGCGATATTGCCCTGAGACGGGTCCTGCTTGACAAAATATTTGTCCTTGGGGGAACGACCGGTAAATTTACCGGTATCGACCATCATGGTGCCATTCGCCGAAAGCGTTCCTTCAGCATTGTCAATTTCGTGCGCAAAGAGCTCATCATAACCAAGGTTGCGATACACTTTGCCCACACTTTTGAGTCCCAGTTCTTCTGCTGTCATTTCGCCCATTTTGTTCCTCCCAGTGATCCGCACTGATCTCGGGTTATCATGTTGGTTCTGTGTTCGTGAAATTAACGCTAAAGAGCGGCCCACCGGCCGCCCACCGGCCGCCCACCGGCCGGAATATAGCCCAAATCCATCATCGAAGCAAGGCGGGATTAGTATAAAATAACCACCGGGCTCTTTTTTCTTACGCAGAAAAAGTTGTTTGCCCCGCTGAAAAATTGAAAAGCCTAGGAGGCTGTCGGACTATCCATGAGCCCGCTGCAAATCCGGCTGTTTGGCCCAGATCGATCTTCACCGCCATAGTTAATGATATGATTTACTTGGGAGCCTATTGACTTAACAAGAGCCTACTGCGAAATCGGCTGATCGGTTCAGATTTACGGGAATTTTCGACAAATAGCCATGCTATTCGCTCTCAAATTCCCGTAAATCTGGCCTCGAACATTCAATTTCTCGCTACGGCCCGTCAAGTCCGACAGGCTCCTGGCAAGGGTATCTAGAAGGGCGAATTTGTGTGCATCCGGAGTTTCCGGATGCACACAAATTTGCTTCCCGGTTTTCAAGGAGACAATGATGAAAATCTTTCTTACTGGCGGGACCGGTTTCGTTGGCCGGGAAATCCTCAAGCAGCTCCAGGAAGCAGGGCACCAAGTGCGGGCTCTGCTCAGAAAAAAGAATGGATTGAGCACCCGGGAACAGGTTGAAACCGTTGTCGGTGACACAACCGACAAGAACAGTCTGACTGGCGTGCTCACCGATTGCGACGCGGTCATTCATTTGGTCGGCATTATCCGCGAATTCCCGGGGCGAGGGATAACTTTCGAGCGACTGCATACCGAATCGACCCACAATATGGTCGCCGCCGCAGAGGAACAGGGGGTCGATCGCTATCTGCAGATGAGTGCCAACGGCTCCAGAACAGCTGCCGTTTCCACTTATCACCAAAGCAAATGGGCCGCCGAACAAGCAGTACGTCATTCGAATCTCAACTGGACAATCTTCCGGCCGTCACTGATTTTTGGCTCGGACGATATGTTCGTTAACGTGTTAGCGCAGCTGATTCGTACCTTGCCTCTCGTGCCGGTGATGGGGAATGGTCAATACAGATTGCAACCTGTCAACGTAACAGATGTCGCCAAAGGGTTTGTCAACGCCCTGAAGCGCGAAGAAACGGTCGGGCAAGTTTATCACTGTGGTGGTCCAAAGGATTACAGCTACGACGAAATTCTCGATCTGATTGGCCAAGCCTTGGGGAAAAGTCTGGTGCGCAAGCTACATCACCCCCTGAGCCTGATGAAACCGCTCGTTTCTACATTACAGTTGCTACCGCAATTTCCGATGACCAGAGATCAGCTACAAGTACTGCTGGAAGGGAACTGCTGTGATCCAACGGAGTGGCAACAAGCACTGGGGCTGGAATTGACCGACTTCTCACAGGGGATCAAAAACTACCTCAGCTGAGTTTATTTGGCAGACCGGCAACACAAGCCACTTAAAAAATCGATTCAAGCAGAGATGGAGATCTTTTAATCATAAAAAAGCCCCACGGCAATACATTGCCATAGGGCTGAGAGTTTCAAACAACCTGCGGAAGAGCCAGAAACTAAACGTCGATCTGTTCCTCCAAGATAGATTTCTTGCCCTTTCCTCCCTCGGCCTGGGTCATACTTTCCAGCAAAACCTTGCCTCCGATGTTTGCCGTCTTCTTAACCAGGTGCTCCGCCTGATCCCCGTCGTGATTGCGGAAGGCGGCGAGTAACTTATCATGTTCGGCAACAGAAATCGCCATCCTCCCATCAACTGAAAGTGACGCCATCCGCAGCCGGTTAAATTTCAACCCTAATTGCTGGATCAACTCACAAAGTTTGCTGTTTCCGGCAGCCTTGAGGAACAGGGCGTGAAATTCATTATGCACCCGAAAAAATACCTTAACATCCCCCTCTTCAGCCAGCTTCCTGAGCCGCTTGTTGATCGCCTCCAGCTTTTCTATCTCTTTTTCTGACAAGCGGGTTGCCGCCAGCTCGGCAGCATAGCCTTCAAGAATGCTCTTAATAGCATAGTACTCCTGCACGTCCTGTTCGGACAGCGCTGCCACCACAGCACCTTTACGCGGAACAACTGTCAGGTAACCCTCGGACTCCAACTGGCGGAAGGCTTCACGAATCGGTGTCCGGCTGATACCGAAACGCTCGGCCAATTCAGGCTCTGCAACCTTTTCCCCCGGCTTCAGGGTCCCTTTCAGAATCGCATCGCGGATCGTCTCAAGGATTTTTTCCCGCAGTGTCAGGTGCTGTTCAATCCGTCTGGTTTTCAAGGGGTCTCCCATCCTCGTATTTTTATAAAGTGTATACAGTATACAGTATATGTCAACGCATTTCTACCTCTACTTGTTTTTTTTGTTTCTGATCGCTATCATGAAAACTCCTTTTCCAGGAGCCTTCATGGACCCGCTACGTAAAATCCTTTTGTCACTGTTGACCCTCGCGGTATTGATTGGTGGTGGTACTCTCGGTTATGCTCTGATTGAGCAATGGTCTGCCTTTGAGTCCCTTTACATGACCGTTATTACCCTCACTACGGTTGGCTATCGGGAAGTTTATGATCTGTCGTATGAAGGGAAGGTTTTTACCATCCTGTTGATCGTTTTCGGGGTCGGGACCATTGCCTATACGATCGGGTCAATGTTTCAATTCATGGTGGAGGGCCAACTTCGCCAACTGGTGGGGAGGAAAAAATTGCAAAAAAAAATCAGCAAGCTGCGGGGGCACTACATCATTTGCGGTTATGGACGAATTGGTCGCTTGATCAGCCGGGATTTTGCCGCGAAGCCGCTCCCCTTTATCATCGTCGAACAGGATACGGAACGGTGCCGGTACATTGATGAGGATGGGCACCTTTTTGTCGAAGGGGATGCCACCCACGACGAAGTTCTGGAACGGGCCGGCATTCATCAGGCTAAAGGATTGATTACCGTGGTCACTTCAGATTCCGCCAATGTTTTTATCACCCTGACTGCACGCGGGATCAACCCGGAGCTGTATATTCTCGCCCGTGCCAATGAGGACGGATCCGAGATAAAACTGCTGCGGGCCGGGGCCGACAGGGCTGTTTCTCCTTACACCATGGGCGCATCTCGCATGGCCCAGGCAGTGCTGCGC
>JADFVC010000415.1 GCA_015222355.1 Chloroflexota bacterium
ATCCCGTCTGACAGAACAACCGCTCCGGCAATCAATCCGGCACCATTAAGGAGTTCAATCTCTGCACCAACCGGCATCCTGAGCACAGTATTGAGATGATGCCTCATTTCAGCCGGCAAAGATAGAATTTCTCCCCGACACATCTCGGCTTTCGGCAAAAAGAATCTGGGCATTTATTTCTGTCCCTGGTAAAGCAAACAAACCCAACCATCCTGCACATGAGTCGCTAAATGGTGGAGTGGTAATTCGGCAAACCCATCGCGCACCAGCTGCTCTTTCTCTTGCAAAATCCCGGACAAAACAAGCCAGCCCCCCGAACGCAGATGACGGAACAATTCTTCCTTTAAACGGATATTTTCTTCGGCAAGAATATTGGCCACAACCAGGTCAAAATCACCAGTCAGCTCTTCAAGCGGCTGTGGGCTGATCTCAATCTGCTCAGCATAGTCATTCTGCGAAACATTTTGTCGAGCAACCTTGCAGGCCACTGGATCGATATCGTTGGCGAGAATTTTCTGACAGCCTAAAGCCGCGGCGCCAATTGCCAGAATCCCCGATCCGGTACCGACATCAAGCAGATCGGCCGGGGGGTTGTTCCCGGCAAAGAGTTCGGCAATCACCTGCAGGCAGAGTAAGGTTGTCCCATGCGTCCCGGTCCCAAATGCCATTCCGGGATCAATCTCAATCACCGCCTCACCCTCTTGTGGGAGATATTCTTCCCAACTGGGGCGAACAACCAGGTTCGGGCCGATCCGCATGGTCGAAAAATTCTGCTTCCAGCTTTCCGCCCAATCTTCCATATGCACCACGGCAGGCTCGCCTAGTGGTAAGGACAAACTTTGTAAAGCAGGAATTTTCGCAAATTCCTGCTGAATAACGCTGCTCATCTCTTGAGGATCACGACAATCGGCAAAATAGGCTTTAAGCCGGTAGGTCATTTCGGGGTCGAGTTCCTCATCCGGAACTATGAAGGTATCCAACTCGCGATCTTCGACAACCACGCCCTGACAACCACAATCACCCAGTACAGCACTCACCAGCTCAACACAATTGCCAGGAACGGCGATCTCTATGACAATCCATTCATTCTCCATACCCCCCAATTAAACAGAGAGATGAGAGAAAAATCAACAAAGAATCCTAAGAAAAAAGTTGACAGCGGAAACAAAGTCTGGCTGAATTTTAACTCTAGCCAATAAGAAACTGGGATTCTCAACTTATAGTCCCGGTTTTGGGGGCTATTTTCCCATAAGCGGATAATTAAAAAATAATTATTATCCACTTGCATGGGGGTCTACTCTCTGTTAATGTTGCTAATAATTTTCATGAGCACCTGCTATAATATATTAAACTCGCAATAGATATTTTTTTGAATATAATCTGCACATATATGTTGATCAGAGCCTGTCGCGGCGCGGTCAAAAATAACAAAAACAATGTCAATTTTTTTTAAGTGCCGAGGGGAATACTCCTCGACAGCTTGCAGCGAAGGAGACACGGATGCGCATCCTGGTAGTTGAAGACGAGAAAAAGGTTGCCAGCTTTATCAAGCGGGGCTTGGAAGAGGAAGAGTTTACCGTTGATGTCGCCTATGATGGTGAAGAAGGCGTCTACATGGCAGGAAATACCAGCTACGACCTTATCCTCATGGATGTTATGTTGCCGAAAAAGGACGGCTTGAGTGCCATCAAAGAGATCCGGGAAATGGACATTGTCGCACCGATTCTCTGCTTGACGGCAAAGGATACCATTGACGATATCGTGTCCGGCCTGGATATTGGCAGCGATGACTACCTGACCAAACCGTTTGCCTTTGCCGAACTGGTCGCCCGTGTCAGAGCCTTGATCCGCCGTGGCTCCCAGGATCGTGGCGCCGAGCTCTTCTTTGCTGACCTGCGCCTTGATCCGGTTGGGCACACAGTCTGGCGCAGTAATAAAGAAATTGATCTCACCGCTAAGGAATACGCCCTACTTGAGTATTTCATGCGCAACACGAATCAGGTTCTGACCCGCACCATGATTGCCGAGCATGTCTGGGACTACACCTTTGATTCTTTCACCAACATCATCGATGTTTACGTCAATTATCTGCGTAAAAAGATCGACCGCGATTTCGACAAAAAACTGATCCACACCGTACGTGGAGTCGGTTATGTTCTTAAGGAGTCAGATTAATTGCCGGTAGGCCGTCAACTGAGAACCCGCCTCACTCTTTGGAGCTTGATGCTGCTAATCCTGCTCCTCGGAGGTGGCGGTTTTTTTTGTTACTACATACATCAACAGGAGCTCGCAGACAGCCTCGATTCCCAGCTGCTGTCCGCGTCCCGTAACTTCTCTTGCAGTTACCGTGAAGTTGCCCCCTCTGAATCGGGACAGACGTCCTTCTGCCAAGCTTTTAACCGGCATTCCATACGCCTGGAAGGGAACGTCGCCGTTGCCCTGTATTCTTCCCAGGGGTCTCTGCTGTGTCACAGCAAACATCCGGACAGAGCACAGCCTGAATTGTCCGCTGACATTCTCAACAGTTCACTCCTTGACGAACCGTTTTTTGAGACCACTGACATCCAGGGAGATCGGTGGCGCCAACTGACCACGCCCGTCATTAAAAATGGACAAGTTCTCTATCACCTGCGGTTGATCCACTCCCTTGCAACCGTTGAAAACCGCTTGGCAAAACTTGCCCTATTGCTCTGTTCCGCCGGGCTGGTGGCGGTTATTGCTTTTGCCATTGTCCAATGGGTTTTATTGGGCCTGTTGACCAGCCCACTGGCCAAGCTGGCTCGTCTGATGGACAGAACCGGCGAAGGCAATCTTTCAGCGACATTTGAATTACCATTTTTTGCCGGTCAAGAGCTTCAACAACTCGTGATCAGCCACAACAATCTAACGGAACGCCTGAGCGGCAGCCTGCATAAAGCCAGACAGTTTTCGGCTGATGTCACCCACGAACTTCGGACACCGTTGACCATTTTACGCGGCGAAACCGAACTGGCGCTCAGGGGCAACAAGGATCGCGAACAATTGCTGGAGATTCTCGGATCAAATCTGGAAGAAATCGGCCGGATGGGCTGCCTGATAGAAGACCTGCTCCTTTTATCGAAAAGCGAACAGGGAGAAATCCCCCTGAAGATGGAAGCTCTTGACCTCGGGACCCTGTTGCAAGAGCTACATGAACGGGCAAAAATACTAGCTGAGTCCAAGCACATTAAACTTGAACTCAAAGGGGGGGAAGAACCGATCAGCCTGTTTGCCGACGGCGCCAGACTGCGTCAGGTTTTCCTCAATCTATTAACGAACGCAATCAAGTACACACCTGAGGGGGGACGCGTCATTGTCGATTGGTCACTTCAGGGAGAAGCAGCCAGAATCATTATTGAAGATACCGGCATCGGAATCGACAGCGAACATCAGCAACATATCTTTGACCGATTTTATCGGATCGACAAAACCCGCAATCGTAACGATGGCGGCTCCGGGCTCGGGTTGGCGATTGCTAAATGGATTGTCGATGCTCATGCCGGTTCCATCAGGGTCTGTTCAGTGCCGGGACAAGGAAGCAAATTTGCCATCATCCTGCCGTTAACACACCAGCCGAGTCACTCGGTGAATGAAAGAGAAAAAAACTAGCCGCCCAAAGTTATTGGTGCACGCGCAAAAAGTCATGGCTAAGCAAAAATTTACGGTTCACTTTTTCCGTCAATTGTTATATAAAGAGCTCTAGAGACCTTTTATTAGGTTTCGGGCCCCGAAGACCTCCCCCCCCTCCAGGTCTTTGGGGCTTTCTCTTTTAGTCCCCCTTATGACCCGATCCCAAAATACCCAGAAGAATCACTGCCAGAGCCTTCGAGAGAGCACATGGGCAGGCAATTGCCAACTGCGCATCTGCACAGTGCTTTCCCCGAAACCACATGTTAAGCTGCACACATGCGAATTACCGTCAAACAACAGATACTGCTGGCCCCCGCGACCGTCCTGTTCCTGCTGGTTTTATTGCTTGTTTTCATGCAGTACACCTATTGGAACCTGACCCTGATCCGCCAGGAAGCCAAGGCGCTCGGCACAACCTTTATCGCCCTGGCTGAAGCGGATATGGCTGCCAGGCGCCTGCACGTCATCATTCGCACCTTCCAGCACACGGGGATTGCCTCACCGGAGGAAATGGCCCTGGTCGCCGATCTCTATGATCGCCTGATTGATGCCATTGAGCGGATTGAACCTTTCGGGCCACTGAAAGAGAACAACGAACTCAGCCAGCTCCATACCCTCGCCGGCAAACTCAATCCGATCAACGGCCCGGAACCGGAACAGACTGCCGAGCTTTATGCCCACCTTCGAGCCCAGCTATCGAACCTGTCGAACACCACCCAGATTCACCGGAATAAGCTGCGCCACCGGCATAGTCAGGATATCAATCAACTGGTTGAGCGATCGATGCTGGTATCAATTTCGGTCATCAGCCTGGCAATTTTTCTCGGACTCGTGCTGGCCAGCTACTTCAGCAAGCGGATCCTCAATCGTATCCAGTTATTGTCGGACAGTGCCGGCCGAATTGCCGGTGGTGAACTGGTCCTGCCACCAGCACCCGATAACATCCGTGACGAATTGGATGCTTTGGGTGTTTCAATCAAGCGCATGACCGGCCGCCTGATTCAGGTTGTCGGCACAGAAAAACTGCTCGAAGGTGCAGAGGACGAACGACGCAGAATCGCTATGGATCTGCATGACCAGTCACTGGCCGACTTCTCGGCAATTTTGCGGGGCATACAAAACCTGGCGGCAAAATCAGTGGATCAGGAAACGGTCCAGAGTGTTACCGCACTGGAACAGGACCTGGATCGCGCAATCACCAACCTGCGTGACATCATGAACAACCTGCACCCGCAAACTCTCGACATTCTCGGTTTGGGTGCAGCAATCGAAGCTTACCTGGATCGCTATTGTTCGATTGAGAGCCTTCCTGAGTACCACCTCTATCTCGATCCGAAAATCGGCGAATTGAATCTAAATCGGGTTCGGCAACTGGCCCTCTACCGAATTGCTCTGGAAGCAATCCAGAATGTCCTCAAGCATGCTGCCGCCAGTCGCTACGAAGTTAATCTGGAAGTGCGGGACAAAACACTGGTCCTCTCTGTCGAAGATAATGGCAATGGAATCGCTGACTTGTCCACCCCCGGCCGGGGTCGGGGATTGAGCAACATTCAGGAACGGGCCAGAAGTATCGGTGCCGAAGTCACCTGGAAAAACTCGCGCTTTTCTTCCGGCATCCGCTTTGAACTGACCCTGCTGGTCTCCCAGGAGAGTCCGACACCCTCCTCAGCAATTTTTTGGAGCAAAACCAATGGAACCGATTGAAATTCTGATTGCTGAAGACAATCCGAAAGATTATGAATTCCTCGAACAACTGCTTTCAGACTGGGATGAGGAGGTCCGGATCACCCGGGCGCCCAACGGCAAAGATGCCCTGGATATTGCTTTGACCCGCACTAATCCGTTAATCATCAGTGACATACAGATGCCGGAAATGAACGGGATCGATTTGGCCCAGAGCCTCTGGCAAGCACAGCCGGAAGCCCGCATTGTTTTCTGGAGCCAGTTCAAGGATGAGATGTATGTCCGCGCCCTGACGAAAATTGTTCCACCGGAAACGGTCTATGGTTACATCCTTAAATCGAGCCCCCGAGAGCGGATTACCTCGGCCATTCGGACCGTCCTTCTGGAGGAACAGTGCTGGATCTCTCCAGAGGTGCGCAAAGTGCAGGGATGGGCAGGACACAGCTTGACGGCCCTGTCTGACATTGAATATGAGGCATTGCTCGACATTTCGCTGGGCCTGACTGACAACCTGATTGCCCAACGGCGCTACCTTTCCCGACGCGGGGTGCAAAGTCGGCTCAACTCCCTCTACAACAAGCTCGGCCTCGACCAGGAACAGTTCCACTGTGAAAAAGTTGGCGACTCTTTCAATTTACGAAACCGGGCAGTCGCCGTCTCATTAGCACGGGGGTTGATTAACGCTTTTGAAATGGAGCGGGAAGAAAAAGATTTCAAGACGTGGTTTAAGCGCTTCCAGCGGACGCAAAAAGCTAAAGAACAGGGTCAACACAACTGGTCTGACCGCTGACGTATCTCACCAAGAACAGGCCATGGTTCAATAAAAGGAAGCAGGCTGTAGCTATCGTCAGCTTCTCTTGCCTTGTTATTGACCAACGGCTGTGGTAAAAGGTCTTACCAAGGAATCTGGAGGAACTTATGGCCACAGTCTTTAAACCGATCCGTCCGAAAAAACTCTCCGAAGAGATCGTCAACCAGATCAAAGAATTGATCTCACGCGGCGAGCTGAGTCCCGGGCAGAAGATTCCTTCGGAACGGGAATTAGCATCATTTCTCGGCGTCAGCCGCCCCTCTGTGCGCGAAGCCATCATGGTGCTCGAAGCGATGGGCTTTCTCGAATCACGTCAGGGCGGCGGCACTTACGTCCGTTCGCTAGCCGATGCCACCATGGCCGACCCACTGGCCAGTATGGTTGAACGTGGTGACCCACGCATGCTGCATGCTTTGACGGAAGTCCGTATCGGCCTGGAAACCTGGTCTGCCTATCTGGCAGCAAAGCGCGCCGAAGATTCCGAGATTGAGCGTTTGCGGGAGCTTTACAACATTATGGTCGAACAGGCCTCCAGTGGGGGTTGGGACGCTGAAGTCGACTGCCAATTTCACCTGACCATCACTGCGGCCACCCACAACACCTTGCAAGTTCATGTGCTCAATACCATTCAAGCCCTTTTTAAAACCACAATTATGGTGGCATTGAGCGAGTTTTACAGCAAGGAAGGTTACATCGAACTACTCCTCAACCATCACCGAGAAATTCTGGAAGCGATTGCTGATCATGACCCGGAGCGGGCTCGCGACCGGATGATGGAACATCTGACCCTGGTAGAAGAGAAACTGGCACTCTTTCTCCAAAAGGAAGTTCTGGACACCGTTTGATTGTTAAACTGAAAACTTATTGAGACGGCTGCCCTCACTGATGGCCTTTTTTATTTATTTCGCGATCACAGTTTAGAGGCCCAATCATGCAGTTGGAACAAATCTACCAAGCGACTCTCGACAAATGGGGAGAAGAGGCCCAGTATGACCAAGCGGTCGAAGAATGTGCCGAATTGATCGCCGCGCTGAAACATTACCGGCGCGGCAAAATAGACAAACAGGCGGTCATTGCGGAACTGGCGGATGTCAGCTTGATGCTTGGTCAACTCAGCTGGATGTTTGGCCCCGAAAAGGTAGCCGCCGCAAAAGAAATGAAACTGGCGAAGCTAGGTAGCCTGCTGTCAACTCCCTGAAACAGCGAAATCAACCATATTTCCCACATTAAGTTCCCAAAGAAAAAGGCCCTGACAAGAGTCAGAGCCTTTTCTTATTACCTCTCCACAAATAAGCTATTTTTTTGCCAATTCGTAGATCACGGCATAAACACCGTGCGGGTCAAGACTGTTTGCAGAAGCAATATCCAGTAATGACAACCGAAAATTGACCACCCGCGATTACCGAATTTTGACCACCTCCGAGGTTAAAATCCAGCCCTATTCCAGGGTCTATTTCGCTGTATAAATATCTTTCGGAGCGATGCCTTCCAGTTATAATAAACGTAGAGAATAATGGCGATCGGGAGCAGGACTCCAAGATTGATGTGCACAGCCCCCAGTCTTCCTTACTCAAAGCCCAGAGTCGCCAGCCGGCCCAATAGGCAACTCGGCCGGAAGGAACAATGTAGAGGATGATGCTGGTGAGCATCAGCAAAACAAAAGAGATCAGAGCAATCAGTGAAGTTATTTTGCGCATATTCATACAGAGAACTCTATGATAAGCAAAATGTGCGTCAAGCGTAGCAATTAATCAATCTCCTGACTGATTGATTCAAAGCGTTTTCAAACGGCCGCCGCAAGGACTATGGATGTAGTCACCCCGGCGGTTCAAGCGCCTGATCCGTCGCAAAACAAACCCACATTTCTGACAAACCGCAACCGGCTTCAGCCGTGTGCGGTGCAACTGGGCAAGCTCAGCACTTTCGCCACATCGGACCGGTGGGATACCTAAAGCCACGGCCCAGATTTGCCAGTCACTACCGTGATCACGGCGCTGAATTTTTTTCGGCTGATGACTCAAATGGTCACAGGCATGGGCGACTTCATGTAGAAATGTCTGCTGTAAACTCTCTGGCGACTGAACAAACTGCAGACGAATACAAACCGGCTCTCCTGTTTTGAAAACATAGGCTCCAAGCGTTCGGCTTGCCCGGCTGCTTTTGATCGGGACCCCTGCCAAACGTTGCAGAAGAGCATCGACAACTTTCTCTTCCAACCTCTGCTTGACCGCATCTTCAATCCGGCCCCAGAGGTCTTGTGCCGTGGCAAAGCTTTTAACCGTCATCGTCATACAAATGGATGTAGCAGTTATCTGATGACCTGGCAATGCTCATCTGCGAAAATAGCGGGATGACGGACAAAACGGACATTGAGATTGAACAATTGAACTGGATGGCGATTCCACCACAACTGGAAGATGGGCCGACCGTCCGGCAACTGACAAAAAAACAACTGCGCAACTGGGCTCTGGTTTTACAGGCTCGGCAGATCCCTTGCCGCAGCGAACAAAGCACGCAAGGCCGGCAAATACTGGTGCCGATCGATCAGTTTCAGGAAGCCTGCGAAGAATTGCGTAAATATGAGATAGAAAATCGCAACTGGCCGCCCCCCCTTCCAACGTCACCGCCACAACAGGAAAACCGGGCCGCAACCATCTGGGTGCTGATTCTGCTGGCAATATTCCACAATTTCACTTTGCAGAAAATCACTTTATTCGGCCATCCGGTCGACTGGATGGCCCAGGGTAATGCCCAGGCCGGGAAAATATTAGCCGGAGAATGGTGGCGGCTGTTCACTGCCCTGACTCTGCATTCCGGAGCCTTACACCTGGCCAGCAACATGTTTGTTGGTGGAATATTCATGCTCCGTCTCTGCCGTGATCTCGGCTCTGGGCTGGCCTGGAATCTGGTCCTCGCCGCTGGAGCCCTTGGCAATTTAGTGAACGCTCTGCTGCAAGCAGAAAACCACCGTTCCATCGGGGCATCAACTGCCGTCTTCGGGGCCGTCGGCATACTTGCGGCGATCAACATGCTGCATTACCGAGTTAATTTGCGCCACCGCTGGCCACTCCCAATTGCGGCGGCACTGGGCTTACTGGCGTTGCTTGGAGCGGGTGGCGACACAACCGATCTTGGTGCCCACCTGTTCGGTCTGCTGGCTGGGATTGCCTTGGGGTTAACCTACAAGTTCTTTTTTGGCAAGTTTGGCCCGCCAGATAAACCCACCAACGCGGCCTTGGTTTTTCTGGCTATCGCCGTCATCAGCTATGCCTGGTTCACAGCACTAAAATAGCCCGGTTACAAAAATTGCAACCGGGCTGGTGTCCCGTGCGGTTAGTCGTGTCAATGAATTCTGGCCCTTTTTGGCGCTGCCCGCGTTGCGCCAATTGCCGCTGTAATGCTATGGCTGTCCGGCGATCAAGGGTCCAGCATGTCAGTGGGGAAAGCCAATCAAAACACCGGAAACTGGAAATCCCAGTTTGTTTCGCTATACTTTTGCCAACTGTCAATTCTGCTCTACGGAGGTCAGCATGGCTGCCGAAATTGAAATTATCCAGGGGGATATCACCCAACTCTCCGTTGCTGCCATCGTCAATGCCGCCAACAACAGGTTGCTCGGTGGCGGTGGTGTAGACGGTGCCATTCATCGCGCTGCCGGACCGGAATTGCTGGCAGAATGTCGAACCTTGCACGGGTGCCCAACCGGGGAAGCAAAAATAACCGCCG
>JADFVC010000416.1 GCA_015222355.1 Chloroflexota bacterium
AATGCATAGTCATAACGGAGCGGGGTTTCCCCGAGCTCTTTACCATCAATGGTAACTATGGCTCCTGGCGGTTCGGATTTAATAAGTGCCTGATGGGGGGCACAGGCGCTGAGAAACGCGACTATTACGAAGAGGGTTATTAATTTACTTTTCATTTTAGGTTCTCCTTTTTCTGAACCGACTTGCCGGTAGGTTCTTTTTAAATGCAATGCTTGTGCCAAGATATCCGCCATAATGATCAGAAAATAATTTTCCATTGCGGCACGCTTAAATACTGTCAGATCAAAGTGTTGCAGTTCGTTTATAAACTATCGACAGATTTCCGGAAGAAGTTAAGGAGTTATTTTTGCGACAAAATTTGACAGATTGTGCAGTTTTTGCGTCAGTTCAAATCCTTCTCAAGAGGAATTTTTCCTGTGGATTCTGTCACCTCTCCGAGATATCTGCGCAGGAACTGTCCGGTGTATGAACAGGAACAGAGCGCCACCTCTTCCGGGGTGCCGACAATGACAATTTCACCACCACGGCTCCCCCCTTCCGGACCCAGATCGATAATGTAATCAGCGGTCTTGATGACATCCAGGTTGTGCTCGATGACCACCAGGGTATTGCCGGTTTCCACAAGCCGGTTCAGCACTTCGAGCAACTTGTGGATATCGGCAAAATGCAGCCCGGTCGTCGGTTCATCAAGGATGTAGATGGTTCGCCCAGTGGCCCGTTTACTCAGTTCGCGGGACAGTTTAACCCGCTGCGCTTCACCGCCTGAGAGGGTTGTCGCACTCTGTCCCAGTTTGATGTAGCCGAGACCGACGTCGCGGATCGTCTGTAGCTTAGTGCTGATCTTCGGTATGTTTTCCAGAAACCTGCTGGCCTGATTGACGGTCATATTCAGCACATCGGCGATACTTTTTCCCTTGTACTTCACCTCCAGTGTTTCCCGATTGTAACGTGCCCCGTTACAAACCTCACACTGCACATAAACGTCCGGCAGGAAGTGCATCTCAATTCTGATGATGCCGTCACCGCTACAAGCCTCGCAGCGCCCCCCCTTGACATTGAAGGAAAATCGCCCCGGTTTGTAACCACGGATTTTTGCTTCGGGCAACTGGGCGAACAGTTCGCGGATATGGGTAAAAACCCCCGTATAGGTAGCCGGGTTGGAGCGCGGCGTACGGCCGATCGGTGACTGGTCGATGTCGATCACCTTGTCAAGGAATTCCAGCCCCTTGATATCACGGACCGGTCCGGCCTTTTCACGGGTACGATGCAGCCGCTGGGCAAGCGCCTTGTAGAGGGTTTCGATGACCAGCGACGACTTCCCGGAGCCGGAAACGCCCGTGACGCAGGTCAGGACCCCGAGAGGAATTCTGACATCGATGTCCTGCAGATTGTTGGCCCGGGCGCCGAGAATTTCCAGCCAGCGCTCGCTGGTACGCCGCTCGCCGGGGATCATAATCTGCCGTTTGCCCGAGAGGTATTGGCCGGTCAGCGACCCCTCTGCCGCGATGATTTGCGCGGGAGTTCCCTGAGCAACCACCTCGCCACCATGCACACCGGCCGCCGGTCCCATATCGATAACATGGTCCGCCGCCCGAATCGTCTCTTCGTCATGCTCGACCACCAACACCGTGTTTCCGAGGTCACGCAGCCGCTTCAAAGTGCCCAACAGCCGCTGGTTGTCCCGTTGATGCAGGCCGATGGATGGCTCATCGAGAATATACAGAACCCCCATCAGTGAAGAACCAATCTGGGTGGCGAGACGGATCCGCTGTCCCTCGCCACCACTCAGAGTGCCGGCACTGCGGTCGAGGGTCAGGTAGTCGAGACCGACATGCGACAGAAAGGAGAGCCGTTCGCGGATCTCCTTGAGTATCCGCCGGGCAATCTCTGCCTGTTTTGCCGGCAGTTCCAGCTGGACAAAAAACTCCTCAGCATCAGCAATCGACAGGGCACAGACTTGCTGGATATTCTTCCCGGCCAGGGTGACATGTAAAGACTCCGGACGCAGGCGGGCTCCTTCGCAGGTCGGGCAGGGAATCACATTCATGAACCGCTCCAGATTTTCGCGGATGCTGTCCGAATCGGTTTCACGGTAGCGACGCTCAAGATTGCTGATCACCCCCTCAAAGGGCTTTTCGTAAAAATGGCGCCGTTCCCCATGATCGTAGAAGAAACGGACATGTTCATCGCCTGAGCCATAAAGGATGATTTTCTGCAATCGCTCCGACAACTTGTTGAAAGGGCTGCGGACATTGAATTCGTAGTGCATCGACAGGGCCTCAAGCAAGGCCTGGTAATAGTAACCGGTACGGCTGTCCCAAGGTGCGATCGCTCCCTCACGCAATGAAAGCTCCGGGTTCGGCACCACCTGCTCCGGATCGAAATACATCCGCGTTCCCAGCCCGCTGCAGTCGGGGCACGCACCATGGGGGTTGTTGAAGGAGAACATCCGCGGCTCGATATCCGGGTAGGAAAGGCCGCAATTGATACAGGCATGCTGGACCGAAAAAAGCCTGCTCTCACCATCAGGAATTTCGATCCGCACCAGGCCATCGGCCAGCCGCAGAGCGGTTTCAATGGAGTC
>JADFVC010000417.1 GCA_015222355.1 Chloroflexota bacterium
CCATGCGCCATTCAGCCGACACGGCACTGGCCTGCTATGCGTCCCTCCAATCGTGCACAACAACTGACTGGTCCGACCCTGAAGAACTTTGGCAATCCAGCCTGCAGTTAATCAAGGCGGAGTGGGACATTCTAAAAGGTGTCGGTAGCGCGGCCAGTGCCGCTTTAGGTCACGTTGATGAGATAAAAAAGCAAAGAGGTTTACCGAAATGATCGGCCGGATCGAGACATCTCTGCGTAAATTACGTCGTCTTGTTAGCCGCAGCGAATGGTTAGCGCGTCTGCTGAGGTTACCCATATCCAAAGGACCGGCAAGCCGGCCGGGTCTGATCATGATTCAGATCGATGGACTCTCGCAGCAGGAGTTCGAACGCGCCCTGGATCGTGGCGAGCTGCCTTTTTTGCACCGGCTGATCCAACGTGAACACTATCAGGTCCATACACAATATTCAGGTCTGCCGGCGAGCACACCCGCCGTTCAGGCTGAGCTCTTCTATGGCGTGAAGAATGCTGTCCCGGCGTTCACCTTCAAAGATCCCCAATTACGCAGAATTATCCGCATGTTTGAGCCAGAGGCGGCCACCCACGTTGAAGAGCTGCTCATAGACAGCGGCAATGAAGCACTGCTCAAAGGCGGCAGCGTTTATGTAGACAACTTCACAGGAGGCGCCGAAGAAGCACACTTCTGCCCTGCATCGCGGGGCTGGGGACCCGCGATGCGCGCGGCCAATCCGCTCGTGGTCTTCCTGCTGCTGATAAGCAATCTCTACAGTTTTTTGCGCACCGGTGTTCTGTTGCTGCTGGAGTTCACTCTGGCAGTCTTTGATTTTGCTCGCGGTTTTATCCGTGGCTACGATTTTATCATGGAACTCAAATTCATACCGACTCGGGTCGCTATCTGCATTTTGCTGCGCGAGCTGACCGTCATTGGTGCCAAAATCGATATTGCCCGGGGGCTGCCGATCATCCACCTCAATTTTCTCGGCTATGACGAACAGGCCCATCGTCGTGGGCCGAGCTCGCAGTTCGCCCACTGGACCCTCAAGGGTATTGATGATGCCATCAAACGGCTGTGGCGTGCGGCCGACTACTCGGCGTGGCGGCACTATGATGTCTGGATCTATTCCGACCACGGGCAGGTAAGGGTGCTGCCCTATCACCAACAGCAAGGACTCACGATCGAGGAAGCCGTTGCCGCAGTGTTTAATAAACTGAGTGAAGAGAACGGACAGGTTCTAAAAAAAACCCCGGGCAGTATCCAGACGCAACGCGTGCATTTGCTGGGCGACAAAAACTTCCAGCGGCTTTTCTCACGATTCGGCATCAATTCCCGTGAAGAGAGTGAAAAGCAAGTTGCCGTGGCAGCCCTCGGCCCAGTGGGCTTTGTCTATCCCCCCCGAAAACTGAGTGCAGATGAACGTGAGTTCGTCGCCCGCGAGTTGACACACAGACACAAGGTCCCATTGGTCGTCGTCAAGGAAGGCTCGGAGAGGCTGTGCGCCTGGACCGATGACGGTAAATTTTATTTGCCCGAACAAACGGCCGAGGTGCTCGGCACCGACCACCCTTTTCTCGACGAGATCAAGCAGGACTTAGTCAGCCTCTGTCAGCACCCAGGTGCTGGTGATTTCGTTTTGCTCGGCTGGCGCAAGGGTATGCCGGCAGTGTCATTTGCCGTTGAAAACGGTGCACATGCCGGTGCAACGCCCGAAGAGACCAGGGCTTTCAACTTGCTTCCCAAGGACACAGCACTGCCGGTGCGAGAGCACGATTACCTGCGGCCCATCGACCTGCGCCGGGCAGCGCTGCATCATCTTGGTCGACAGGAACAGCAGCCTGCGCAAATCCGCAAAAGCTCTATTGCAACACCAACAGACAGGCTGCGCATCATGACCTATAACGTACACAGTTGTATCGGTATGGACGGCAAGCTCGCCGCTGAACGCATCGCCCGCGTGATCGCCCGCGCGAATCCCGATGTGGTGGCGCTACAGGAACTGGATGTGGGCCGGGCGCGCACAGGTGGCATAGATCAGGCCCACCTCATCGCACACTATCTGGAGATGGACTTTCATTTTCATGCCGCCCTGCATTTCGAAGAGGAATGCTACGGCGATGCAATCCTGACACATCTGCCCTTGCGACTCGTCAAAGCCGGCCCGCTACCGACACCGGCCGACAAACCATACCTGGAAACACGCGGAGCGCTGTGGGTGGCGATCGACCTGCATGGCATAGAAATCCAAGTCATTAACACACATCTGGGTCTGTTCTCACGCGAGCGCCTGGCACAGGCAGAGGTGCTGCTTGGTAGTGACTGGCTGGCCAACAAGCAGTGCCGCGAACCCGTGATTCTGTGCGGAGACTTCAATGCACCGCCCTCGTCACCCGTGTGCTGCCGTCTGCGCGATCATCTCAGAGACGCCCAGACCGAGGCTGAGCACCATCGTCCCCAAAGCACATTTTTCGGGCGTTTTCCAACCACCCGCATCGACCACATTTTCATCGGCTCCGGGCTGGAAGTAACCGGCATCGAAGTTCCTCGCTCGGAACTGGCGATGGTGGCCTCCGATCACCTTCCTCTGATCGCTGAGCTACGCATTCTCAGACGCAAAAAGCTCATGAAAACTTGATCCTGAAGAGTCAATTCGGCGACGCGACCCTCCCTGAAAATTGGGCCATGAGCCATTACAGGCCTATAAAATCAGCCTGTTCTGGTTTGTTATCGGGGAGTTAGACTGGTTCGGTCCCTATCCCAGAAGGATCGCTGAAAAGAGTCTAAGCGCCATTCAAGGGACGTCCCCTTCTTGACCACGAATGGCAACAGAATTTTGTCAATTCAGTGACATAAATTGGCACTTAAGGCTGAGCAACAATCATGCAGAATCTTGAATGATTTGATAAGGGGTTGAAATCAGATTAGATACCAGAGGGGCGGGCACGTGGAACAGTATTTGCTTGGACTAATATACTGCGTGGATTTTATTATGGAGGTGTCCGTATGCCGTTTCTAAAATACTTTCTTTGGCTACTGCTGATTGTTCAAGTCACTGCCTGTGCCGGGTCCAACCCAAAGTTAAACAGCAGGGCGATTCCTGCCCCGGTTTCACCGACAATAACGAAACAAGGAGAAGCCCCAGCTGTTGTCTCTGTCATCAATTCCGCCCGAAAAATGCTTGGTGTTCCCTATCGATATGGCGGGGCTTCCCCGAGCGGTTTCGATTGCAGCGGATTGGTCAGCTATGCCTATCGCTGTGTCGGGATCTCGGTCCCGCGCAGCTCGGCAGAGCAGTATCTGCGGGCAGAGAAGATTCCCTTAAGTGATCTGCAGCCGGGCGATCTGCTCTTTTTCCGACTCAGTCCACCGAAAATTTCCCATGTTGCGATCTATGATCGTGGCGGCCGTTTCATCCATGCCCCCTCATCGGGGAGGCGGGTCAGTTACGCTTCGCTGGACAACCCCTATTGGCACAAGCACCTGGTTGGGGCAGGACGCTTTTAATCATCTTCACGAGCATACTGCCCCCCTGTTCTGATCTTAAACTTGCCATTCATTTTCATCAAAAGCCAGCAGCATAAGTGCTCTATCATTCCATAGGTAAAGCGGGATTGCATTCTGGGACAATTTATAGGAAAAGCTCACTCGACTTGCCACGCTGACTTATTGGGAAACATCCTTCATTCTCCTGATTTTGTGTGCTTGCCGTGGTATGGAAAGAACATTTCAGACGATTGTGGATTTATAGAATGTCCCCTTGAGCCCTTGCAAAGTGCTCGTGCGCAAGTTGACCATTCGGACGTTCGGCGCGTTGGCATGGATGAAACCTCCGCCAGAAGAGGACAGGACTACGTGTCCTTCTTTTTCGATATGGATCAGCGACGCCTTCTCTTCGGAACCGAAGGCAAGGATCATAAGACCGTCAAAGCCTTCGCGGAGGATCTCGAGGCCCACAACGGTTCAGCAGAGAAGGTCACCGACGCCAGTCTCGATATGTCAAAGGCGTTCATCAAGGGAGTCAGAGAGGCTCTGCCCAACGCCGAGATCACCTTTGACCAGTTTCACCTGATTCAGCACATGAACGATGCTCTGGGCAAGGTGCGAGCGGAAAGAGCTGCCGCCCGTGGACAATCTGGTAGTTATGAATAGAAATTTCAACAGTAATTCCGATTTCGAACTGGTCGCTCAGCATAAAGACAAGTCTTTAACAGTGGGTTCCGAATACACTTTTTGTTGTTACTGGTTTTGTTGCAGCCAGAAATCGTTGTTATCCAGCGGATCGTAAAAGCGCACATAGCCCCACTTGTTGATCGGCTGTTGCTGTTCGTGCGGATCGCCTTCGCGGTAAAGGCGGTCGACGGTTTGGAATACTCCGAGCAGCGGCCCGTGCTTATGCAGTGCCTGCAGGGCATAGCTCGAACAGGTCGGATACATGGGACAGCGTGTGCCATCGACCGGTGAAATATATTTCTGAAAGGCCCGCACGGCAAATTTGAGCGGCGATATTGAGCTGTTTTCCTGCTTCTCTGTGTTTTTTTGCGGGGTGTCCCAAGGTCCCCAGTTGTCAGCCAGGGCCGGTGTCGTCAGCAGGCAACCCCAGATGATCAAAGTTGTGATTCGAAACAGATTCATTCCGTTTTTTTCGTTTTCTGCTGCAAACGCAGATACTCCATCCGTTCGCCAATGGTTTTCTCGTAACCCCGGTTGCTGGGGCGATAATATTGCTTTCCGGCTAATTTGTCAGGCAGGTGCTGCTGCGCGACCACCCCATCATCATAATTGTGGGCGTATTTGTAACCCTTGCCGTAACCC
>JADFVC010000038.1 GCA_015222355.1 Chloroflexota bacterium
GTTCGTTCGGTGACCGGCAAGAACACCAAAGTTACATTCACCATCGATCCGGAGCTTTCCGGTCGAAGGCCTGGTTCGAAAACCACCTCTCCAACAGCAACGAAAAAGGACCGGCATCAATCCCGTTACGTGACAGACCGAGGGACCAAAAGATCCGCCGCAGGTGGACAACAAAAGAGAAGGCTCAAGCTCAATCTGGATACGTTTGTCGTCGGCTCTTCAAATGAGCTGGCCTACAACGCCGCCAGAGTCGTCGTCAATGAGCAACAAAGCCCATTCAATCCGCTTTTTGTTCACGGGGGATATGGCGTCGGCAAAACACATCTACTGCAGGGGATATGCAATGCAGTTTCTGAGAAGCGGCCTCAAACGAATTGGCTGTATCTGTCGGCAGAGGATTTCGCCAACCAGTTTATCCTGGCCCTGAAGACAAAGAAACTTGAGACTTTCAGGCAACGCATGCGGAAAACGGACTTGCTGGCAATCGACGATATCCATTTTCTGGCCAACAAGCCATCAACACAGGAAGAATTTCTGCATACATTCAACACAATCAATCTGGCCGGTAAGCAGGTGGTCCTTGCTTCCGATGCACATCCGAAGATGATCGGCCAACTATCCGAAAAGCTGGTTAACCGGTTCGTCTCAGGAATGGTCGTTAAAATTGACATCCCAGACCTGGAGACTCGCTGCCAGATATGCAGACAATATGTAAATAATATTCACAGGGGCGGTTCACAAAACGCTTATACAAAAGCAAACGCTAATAAACTTGTTCCCGAGAGTGTCATAAGATACATCGCTGAAAATATGCGCACCAACGTGCGGGAGCTGGAAGGCGCCCTGCTGAAATTAATTGCATTTACGGCACTGAAAAATGAAAAAATCACCACTTCATTGGCCAAAGCCGTTCTGATCGAACACCTGGAAAGATGCGATCCGATTGTGCACGTATCGGATATAGAATCAGCCGTAGCAACTTTTTTCGGGATCACGCCGACGAGTATACACTCGTCCAAGAAAAACAGGACCGTGGCTTTAGCCCGCCATTTCAGCATGTACCTAACGAGAAAACATACGAAGATGTCCTCATCCGAGATCGGGCGAGTAATGGGCAATAAAAATCACGCCACTGTCCTTTTAGCCTGCAAAAAGATCGATGGTTTGTTACAGAAAAATGGCGAACTGAACTGGAACGGCCCGGAAGGCAACAAGATCTCAAAAGCCAGAACCGTGCTTGCCCAGCTTGAAAAAGATATTGCACGCTAAATATTATCAATAGCAATCTTCATTGCCTGCACAGCCGGTGACTCCGGCGTCTTTTCATAGGCGGCATCAATCGCCTGTTTCGCCCGGAGAAGTTGGCCTGTTCGGTAATAAACATAGCCAAGCAGAAATTGCAGTTGGCTCGAACCGCTCCGTGCCAGCCATTGCTCGATATCGGCAATTCTGCCGGCGAGCTTGTTCTCATCGCCCAGCATGGCCACAAGATCAACTTTCATCAGCAGATATTCGGGACTTACCGCCAGTGCCCTGGAAAGAAACAGTGCGCTGCTGACGTATTCACCGGCGGCAAATAATGCATGTCCCCGACCCGCGAGGGCATGAGGATTGCCCGACTGATAAACAGAAGCCAGAGAGAAGCAGCTCGCTGCACGATAGTACCTGCCGGCATTCAGATGCTCTTCGGCTTCACGCATGTGCTGATTGAACTTAGACCCCGATAAAGATTCAAGACTGTTGTGTAAGCCCATAATCCGGTTCGCTTCGGCGGAAATGTCGGCTTGTGAAAGTTTATTCA
>JADFVC010000418.1 GCA_015222355.1 Chloroflexota bacterium
GAACCTCAATCGCCCGTCTCTGAATCCAGGAATTTTCCGAAGAGGTCAACTGCTTCAAAGTGACCGGATTTTCCTCAAATTCAAATTGCAGAAAGCAGGAAATCGGCATGCCGACTGCTTCAGCCGCCGAACAGGCAAAGATCTGTTCAGCGCCACGGCTCCAGAAACCGATCCGCTCGGAATCGTTGACTGAGAGCACTGCATCAACCGACGAATCCGCAACCGCTCGGAAATGCTCTTCCCGTTCATTTAATTTATCTTCTGCCCGTTCCATCCGAGCCAGAGTCCGGTGCAGAATCAACATCGAGATCAGAACTGTCAGGCTGATAGCAACCTGGATAAAAAGAACATTGTAGAGGCGCTTCTGCCAGGCGGCAAAGATCCACTCCGTCGAGGTTCCGATCGTCACCACAAGCGGAAAATCACTTAATTTTCGATGCGCGACAATCCGGCTGACCCCGTCCGTCGATCGAGGGGCCCGGGAAATTCCAACCGGAGCTTTTTTCAGATGTTGGGTAAAAAGCGGACCGTCGGCGAAAGATCGACCGACCAGATCATTTCCGGCCGGCGTCCGCGCCAACAACACTCCACTATGGTGAAAAATGGCAACAGAGCCATCCGGGCCCAGCTCAGCCGCAGCATCTTTATGAAAATCGAGCAGACGATCGATTTGCACCAGGGCCACCACCTGCAGCTGCCGACCAGATCGTGAGAACTGCCGAACCATAGCCACCAGGTTCCGGCCATGGCTATCCCGATAAACCTTTTCCGTGATCTGCATGGGAGAGTCAGAATTTTCCGTATTCATCATGAGCGTATTCGTCATGAGGGAAAAGCTCAAACCCTCCGGGAGAGGATCTTTATTCACGCAGGTCAGAATCTGCCCGGTATCCGGATCAACAATCAGTAAAGCACTCAGCTCCGGGGTATACTCCAGCCAGAGGCTGAACATACTGTTCACGGCCTTGAGCTGATAATATTGCAGATGTCCAGCAATATCGAGCAGCAGCATATCGAGGACTTGAAGCATTCTTCGGGAGCGTTCCTCAAGGCCCAGGGCCAGATTACCGACCTGTTGACTGCTCTGCTGCTCGATGGTCTGAAACTCGTGGGTAAAAGAAATGACAAAGTACCCCCACGACAACAACAGCAATGCCAGCAGTAGCAGATAAATGTTCCAGCGGACTCTGGAAATCGACCTGGATGCCATAACGACTCCATATCAGCACAGCAAAAAGCAGCCATATAAGAGTATCATACCTTTGCCGTTTTTTCCGAACGCCCTGTTCCAGGCATCAGATCTGGATCCTTGCGCCAGTTTCCAGATCCATGCTATCTATAGCTGACAACTTAGGTTGCCTTTGACTGACGGGTAAATCATGAATATTGAGCAGATGAAAATAGTCCTCAAGGAGATCCTCAACAAAACCGATCTGACTCCTTGCGTGGTCGGACACCGCGGCGTCGGAAAAACCGCCGGGGTCATCCAGGTCTGTCGCGAAATAGATCGCGAATATGTCCCTTTGCGGCTTGGCCAGATGGAAGTCGGGGATCTGGTCGGCATCCCTTATCGCGAAGGCCGGGACATGCACTGGTCACGGCCGAGTTGGTGGCCGGCAGACGATGCCGGCCCAACGGTAGTCCACTGTGACGAATTGAACCGAGCCCAACAGGAGGACACCTTACAGGCGATCTTCCAGTTTGTCGAACCGCCGTCTGAAGGACAGCAGCGCGCTTTGCACACCCACAAACTGGCTCCCCAACACCGGGTCGTGGTCGCCATCAATCCACCGGACGGCAGTTATCAGGTCACTCCTCTCGACCGGGCTCTTTTAGACCGGATGGTGGTTCTTCAAGTGGAAACCGATGCCGAGTGTTGGGCACGTCATGCCCACCGGGAAAATTTCCATACCGATGTCCGCCAGTTTATCGCCGGGAACCAGCAAATGCTTTCGACCAACAACCAGAGTTTCGACATGCAGGTCGAGCCTTCTGAGCGAGCCTGGGAAATCGTCAGCACCCTGCGGGAAAACTGTCGCTTTCCCCAGGAATTGGAAATGGAAGTCTACAGTGGTGTAATTGGCCGGGAAGCTGCCGTCAGCTTTTTGCAGTGGTGTACCGAGCAGCGTTTGCGCCCTCTGTCTGCGGAGGATATTCTTAACCGCTGGGCCGAGGTTGCCGTTCAGGCAACTGAGCAGCGGGATGACATTCAGGCGGCAACGATGAGCGACCTGATCGCCTGTTTGCAGAACGATCCCGACTTAACGGATCAGCAACAGGATTCACTGGTGGCCTACATTGACGTGCTGCCACGTGATATGCGTTTCGGCCTGGTCAAGTCGCTGTTACGGATTCCGCAAATCGCCGCAGTCCTCTGTCAGGACAGGTACGATGCAACGATTCTCGAAACGATCCAGCAGATCAGCCGGGATGTTGCCTGATTCAGTGCGTCCTTTACAGGACGCCATTGTGCGCCTGCTGAAACACCGCCCCTTTTACGGCCAGTTTCTCCTGCAGTTTCGGCGCCGGCAGCAAACTGGCAACCGGGCCGTCGCAGTCACCATCGTCGACGCGGTCCCGACCCTGATGGTCAATCCGACAAGTTTTGTCCTCTTCTCCCCGGCAGAACAGGAAGCGCTACTCGAACATCTGATCAAACATGTCCTGCACCTGCATCCTTGCCGACGCCGCGAGCGCAACACCCGCTTCTGGGATCTGGCCTGTGACCTGGCCATCAACCCGGGGATCGAGCACCTGCCCCCCGAAGCCCCACAACCGGAAAGGTTCCGGTTACTGCCCGGGCTGGCGGCAGAAGAATACTATGCCCGGTTACTGCAAGTGCCTGAGCTCGGTGCTCAACAGGGAGACGGCACAGGGGACCATGAACAGCAGCAAAGTGCTGAGCGACCAACGGCAGATCAGCAGACTTATCGTGCAGAATCAAGCGATGTCGCACCAATCGACGACCACCAACACTGGCAGGAAGCAGATCGCACCCCGAGCTTACTATCCGAACAGGTAGTCCGCCAGATGGTCCGTAACGCTGTCAAAAAATGTCATGGTGAAACCCCCGGAGAATTGGCAGAGATCATCAATTCTTTTCTGGCGCCACCCAGTATCCCCTGGCAACAGATTCTTCGCCAGTTTGTCGGTACGGCGGGGAGGATCGGCCGCTCCAGCACCTGGAAAAGAAGCCATCGCCGCTTCGGCCATAACACCCCGGGACTACGCAAACGGCAATTACTCAACCTGGTTGTTGGGATTGATGTCAGTGATTCAACAGACACTCAGCCCTTGCGTGAAGCTTTTGCCCGTGAGCTGGTACAGATTGCC
>JADFVC010000419.1 GCA_015222355.1 Chloroflexota bacterium
GATCATGTTGCCTCCTCAATAGCATCAGTTGGTTTTTTCCGAAGTGGCATTTGCAAAACGGACCTTCTCCCGTTCACCGGCGCGTATCACCTCAACATCGAAAGGAACAGGTTTGGGCTTATAAACTCTGGCCTGCAAAGTCCGCACAGATTTTTTCTTGGCAACGACCTGCGGTTTTTCAGGAATCTCTTCAAGAGGATTTCTCAAGACAAGATGGATGCTTCCCTTATGGGTCTGCAGGGCTAAAGTTTCCGCCTGCTTCGGCTTTATTTCGAGGGTGACAGTCCGAACGATCTTGGCTTTTCCCTCCTCGGTGAAGGTTTCCTGGGCGATCGCCAACACCTTTATCCGCTTGAGGATCGTTTCTGCTTTTCGCTTGTCACCTTTGGATTTTTCAACCCCGATGATATCGACGAAGGTACTGGGCAGAATAAAACCGCCGACACCGGTCACCTCGTCAACCTTGATCGACATGGCGCGCATGCCGGGCTCGATCATGGCTACCAGACCGGCACCGGAGCCCGGCGCCGCCAGTTCTGCAGCAAGCAGCGGCTCACCGGCAACCAGCTTGGAGACAGCGATTCGGTCTGCCAGGGCAGTCATATCGGTGAAAGCCCCTCTTGGAACATTCGCAGCAGGCCAGGCGGCAAGAGTCAGATTAGTTTCATTGAGTCGGCTACCAGCGGGACTGGCGATGGCGGCAACCACAATCTCGGCGACCGGGGTTTGCTCCTTGATCACCATTGCCTCTCCAACCGAGGTTTGCGACGACAGCCATTTGTTGGTCAGAAACACAGCCGCAACACCCAAGAGTACCGCTAATCCCAGTGCCAAAACCGCTCCATACCTTTTCATGTACTCCTCCTGTCTCTGCCGCTCTTCCTGCAGACTTTGACCCGATGATCTAGATCAGGTCACCCCAGTAGGTGTGCGCAAAAAACCCGAATGCGATCGCCGCCGCATAAGGAAAGCGCAACGACTCACCATTCGGTTCAGGTTTGAATATCTTGATATCGCGTGTATATAAAAACACCGCCAGGCAACTTAAGCCTGCGCGGCATTGTGTGAGCAGGTTTCGATTACACAGATAGTGCAGTACAGACATCAATCCACCAGCCAGGAACATGTACAGGGCAACTTGCAGGATTGTTCCGGCCCCCAGCAGCGACCCCAGAGCCGCCAACGCCTTGACGTCACCGGCGCCCATGCCGCCGAGCAGATAAGGGATGAGCAGCAGGGCAAACCCGGTCAACAGACCGAGCAGCGCGGTCCAGAGCCCCACGGCCCCTTCCAGCCGGAAGTGCAGGCCGAAGCCGCTTAAGGTCAAGAGCAGAGTGAACATATTGGGGATTTTCGAATATAGGGTATCGGTGGTGCAGATCAGCAATAAGAACAGCGAAGCAAACACGATGGAAAGTTCATTTCTGCCCAGATAAAGAAAACAAACAGCCAGCACCCCGGCAAGAGAACCGCAGAGCCGGCGGGGCAGATTATGCAGCAGGCTTGATCCCATGCGAAGGTCCTCCTTGGCAATTACCGATTTCAGTCAAGCACTTCGGTTACTTCTGCTTTAATGTTTGTGTAGGTCGTCTTTACTGCTGTCCCGAGCGAGGTTACCGCCACGACAATTGCCATGACAAGTTAATGCCGCGATGAGTGCGTACTCGATAGCGGTGACGCCCTCTTCAGCCTTCAGGAACCGCATTACTCGAGCCATTTTGTTATTCCATAGGCTGCTGATAAAGGACAGCCTTCACTAAATAAGGGAGGCAATACTGGCGACCGTCCTTCCCATCTAAATGAACAAACGAAGAAGAACTACATCAACCCGTATTGCCTCCCTCTAATGCATTAACCAGCACCAGCGGGGAGTTTCCCCGCAACTGTGTTAAATGTTGTTTTCAAACCAGTACCAACCGCTGTGACAGCGACAATAATCCCTACCGCAATCAGTGCGGCAATCAGACCGTACTCAATAGCCGTTACACCTTCTTCATCCTGGATAAAACGCTTCAACCATTCCATTTTGTCCTCCTCACGCGAGAGCTAGGTTTTCCCCCAGTAGCAACAGTAGTCGGGAGACGATATATCTTCAGTTCGGCGATAGATAAAACTCACAGCCAAACAGTAGATCACGCTGAAAATCGCAATCTTAAGCAAGCGAGAACTTTACATTTGGTTGATTCGGAAGCGAGAACTTTACATTTGGTTGATTCGGAACTGCCATGGTCTCATGATGAGTCAAGACAATTGCGCTGGGGGAGTCCGGTATTAATGTGGTTGCTGAATAACGGATTCAAGAATGCCTGACTATGACACTCCCCCCTGACCTGTAACCCCCTTTTTGGCAATCATTCTAAACCATCATCTGAATGGCTAATGCAATGTAATTATCTACCGCTAAATGAATATTGCAAGCATTCACAAACTATATAATTCCCTCATTAAGTAGTCACGCCTCCTTTCCACAACCCAAGAAAATCCGTTTTTTTAAATAAAATCGCAGAGTATGATTTGCCTGCCAACCCTCATACTTATAAGAGGAGCAACTCTCTTTTTAATCCAGTTTCCATCCGGAAAACCCTAACTCATTGAAACTGCGATGAAATTCCGTATTTTGTCCTTGCGTTTTTTACTGCTATTTTGGCATCATGCATTTATAACTTATTGAAATTACTTGATTGTCAATGTCTGCAGGAGGCCTTGTGCGCGAAAAAACGAACCGACAAATGTCCTTGTTTGACCTCATTCATGTATAAAAGCGCCATCGCCAAAGAGCTGAGGGCTATTTCGGATATTCTGGACCATACTCCCGCAAAGGCGGAGGGGACGTAGTCCATAAATCCACAATCGTCTGACACGAATAGAGCCTTTCAAATGGACATCTGGCTCTTATAGGGTAAGTTTTACACACAATGCCAAGCCAAATCTGGCCGGGAATGGGCTTTTGTCGCCCATCTCCAACGGCTTCAATTCAGCGATAAGGGGGCGACCCTGTGCGCAAGAGCGATCGTAATGCAAGGATTTTGATTCTCGGAGCGGGTCCGGGAGGGCTTTCGGCCGCGCACTACTTGCGGCGGTACGGCTACAAGAACGTTACGGTCTTTGAAAAGCTGGGACGAGTGGGCGGACTGTGCCGCTCCGTCACCGAGGACAACCAGTCCTTCGATCTGGGCGCGGCGGTGGTCTTACCCGAATACCGCGAAATACTCAAAATGGCTCGTCGTACCGGGGCTCGCCTGGAAAAGGTTATCGGTACGGCGGCGTTCTCACTGGAAAAGGGTGAGAGCGGCAAGCCTTACCATCGGCTGTTGGACTATCTGGTGGGAGGTTCGTCGTGGGCCGGACGCCTTCGCTTTCTGCTGC
>JADFVC010000039.1 GCA_015222355.1 Chloroflexota bacterium
AGCAGAACATCAATATTGCTCCAGTGCTGATTGATATTATTTTTCAGGGCGACAAAGCCGTTGTAGAGCATGATCACATAAATGATCAGGCCCAAGATTATCAGCAAAAAAACTCCCAGTACAATCCAGCCGGTCATAGTGCCTCCTTTGGTGTCCAGGAGCCTGTCGAGCTATCCATGAGCAGACTCCTATCAATGTTCGAATCGGTTACATCAGATAATCGAGCAGCAGGTAGATGCTGCCGGCGGTTGCCGCTGCCGCACCGATGAACAGCGGTACCATGTACAGCGTCAGGCGCCGGGTCAAGTGAGCCTCAGAATGGGTTTCGGCGATCACCAACGGCCGTCCCTTCTTTTTGCCGATAAGCACATGTTCCTCCTGCTTTTTACGTTTCCGTTTCTCTTTGAGCGATTCATGCAACACCTTTTCCGCAACCGCCTCACGGGCAGCGTCCCATTCTTCCCCACTGATTTTACCATCGCCATCGGTGTCGAACTGCTGAAGGTTCTGTGGATTCCGTTTCAGCTCTCGCAGCGCTTCGATTTTCCGCTCGGTGAGGGTGGGGCCACTCTCCCGTTTCACAGCGGCAAAACCGAGGACATAGAGCAGGGTGCCTTCGACGATGATCTCTTCGCACCATTTTTCATCACTGTCATCGTTAAAGCGGGTCAGGCCGACCTGTCCCGGAACCCCTTCCTGCTTCGTTCCGGCACTGACCCGGCAGCCGGATGGATCGACCTCGACCCGACCGGTATCGTCCTCAAGCAGAAAAGGGACATTGTTGCTGCTGCTGACGCTGCTGACCTGCCATTGGTTGTTTTTTTCGCGGCGGTATCTGGTCAACCGATAAAAGACGCACGGGATGTGCGACATCGGTGAAATCAGCGCGTACTGGCGGAGTGCTCGCCCCTTGACTTCGACCATCCCCATGGCGATTGAGCGAACCCGGCTGGTCGGGGTATTTTCGATCTGCCGCTTCAGGCGGATAAAATAGAAACTGCCCCAGAACATCAGTAGGGCGGCGACAAAGGGGATTGCTCCCGAAGCGAACCCTTGCTCGGCAATGGTGTTCAGCAGGCGGCTATCAGTGGCTTCCGCCAGCATAATGATGACAACCACCAGCACTGCCCCGGCGCTGCCGAACCAGAAGCGCGGATTCTTCCACTGCCCGCCGGAGATTGCCGGAGGAGGGGGTGGTAGACCGGGATCAGCGGTGGCAGGGGCTTCTGCCTTGCTTCCGCGAACCTCTAAGTCGGCGGCGTTGATTTCAGCGGCGAGCTCTTTCGCCACCGGCAGCACTTCATCCAGTGAGTCCCCTGCCGCCAGAGCGGGGTTCTGCAGCAACATCGCAGCGGTTATGGTACCGGTCAGTTGATCCGTTTCGGTCGAAACTGCTGGTTTGATCGCGCCAACCCGTTCCAGATCCGCCAACAGCCAGCCGTAACGAGCCAGACTGATCAGGTTTTTACGCTCGGTTTCCGGGTCGTTCGGGTTTTCCCGTTGCAGGGTGCAGCCGGGCAGATTGACCAGACCGAAGTCGGTTTGCAGGATAAAGTGCTTGGCGTATTCTTTGGCTAGATCAAGGATTTTGACCAGGTTCTGCTTGCTGCTGAGGGTCGCTCGTTCACCGAGCCCTTGCGGATCGAATTTGCCCGGAAAGACCCGCACCGCATCGGCAAC
>JADFVC010000420.1 GCA_015222355.1 Chloroflexota bacterium
CTCGCAAAAAAGAATACGATGGCTAAGCAAAAATTTCGACCTACAAGGCGTAGTGGTTTTTCAGGGGCGAAGGCATACATATATGTATGTCGAGATCCTGAAAAACTGCTGCAACGCCGGAGGGCGGACTTTTTGCGACGCCATCATCCTTCGCAATCTCTCAGATATTGTAGTGGCCGGACATCACCGGCCAGAATTCTTTCCACATGTCCATCATCCCGTTGCAGGCGCAAAGCACCATCTGAATCAAGCCCGACCACTGTCCCCTGCAGGAATCCACTCCCCATATCGACTTGGACACGGGAATCCATCAGATCCGACAGAGCTTCCCAGCGGCGGCGGATCGGGATGAACCCCTCGGCCTTAAACTCCAGGTAGTACGCATCCAGCTTTTCGATCAAGGCACGAATAAAAACTGTACGGTCTGCCTTCTGGCCTGTCTCCAGCAGAACCGAAGTCGCCGGATAATTAAGTTGTGCCGGGAACTGTTCTCTGGTCATGTTCAGGTTGACCCCAATCCCGAGAATGACGAAATGGATCTGATCAGTCTCAGCATTCATCTCGTTGAGCAAACCGGCTATCTTGGCCCCACCGACGAGAACATCATTGGGCCACTTAACCCGTGCGGGGAGTTGATAGAGTTGGTTGAGAATTTCGGCAACGGCAACGGCAGAGAGAAAGGTCAGTTGCGGAGCCTGCTGAACCGGGATTTGCGGCCGCAGCAGGATAGAGCAGTAAAGATTTACCGCGGAGGGGGATTCCCAGCGCCGACCGAGCCGTCCCCGGCCGGCGCTCTGTCGGTCGGCAACGACAACCGTTCCGTCAACGGCACCCTCTTCGGCCAGTTGACGCGCCCGAACATTGGTTGAATCAATTGCATTCAGGCAATGGATTGAACGACCAATCAGCTGACGGTTCAAGTCTTTTTCGATTTCACCGCCGAGTAACAGGTCGGGACCGTTAAGCAGTCGATACCCTCGCGGGCGTTGCGCTGCGATCTCGAAGCCCTGCTCACGTAGCGACTCAACCTGTTTCCACACCGCGGCCCGAGAGATATTCAGCATCCGGCTGATCTCCTGTCCCGAGATAAACGCTTCGGGATGGCTGCGAAACAGGCTGAGAATCTTGTCGCGTGAGGTCAATTGGTTCTCCGGTGGAAATCGGGCTTCAGACTTTATTAATTCATTCAAACAACATCGAGATATCAGCAGCCTTGACTGAATGGGTCAGTGCGCCAACCGAAATAATGTCAACACCGGTTTCCGCGATGTCTCGTACAGTATCGAGATTGACCCCCCCGGAGGCTTCAATCAGTGCTCGCTGGTCGATCAACTCGACTCCCTGGCGCATTTCAGCCAGGGTCATATTATCCAGCATGATGATGTCAGCGCCAGCCGCCAGAGCTTCTGTGGCTTCATCAAGATTTTGGGTTTCCACCTCTATTTTGAGCGTGTGCGGCAATCTCTGGTGAGCCCGTTCAATGGCCGCGGTGATACCGCCGGCCGCGGCAATATGGTTCTCCTTGATCAGCACCCCGTCAAACAGCCCGATCCGATGGTTGCGCCCCCCGCCCATGCGGACGGAATATTTATCCAGGGCACGCAAACCGGGAACGGTTTTACGGGTATCAACGATCACCGCAGCTGTCCCTGCAACCAACTCAACATACCGGGAAGTCAGGGTTGCGATACCGCTCATTCTTTGCAGCAGATTAAGAGCAACCCTCTCCCCCTGCAACAG
>JADFVC010000421.1 GCA_015222355.1 Chloroflexota bacterium
AAAGAGCAGTTGCACCATGTCTTGCTTGTTGATGCCGGTTTCAAGCTCTTCACCGGCCATGAAGATCCCCTGAAGAATTTCCCGGGTGGTACGGATGTACTCCGGCTCATTGGCGATTTTTTCCGCTTTGGTCTTGAGCTGTTCATCCAGGGTGAGAAACAGGGCCGCGGGGATTTTGTTGCGGACCGAGAGCGTTTTTAAACGGGTCAATCGGGCTTGCTGCTGGCGTCCAACATGTCCTTGCCGATGACAGTCGATCAGGACCTTTTTGTATTCGTCGATGATTCGATAATTATCGCGATGGCGATACAAAACATCGATTTTGATTCTTTCCTGCTGGTAGCGGTCCAGGCCGAGATCGTTGGCCAGCTCTTGCAGGGTGTTGAAATTATCATCCGGGATGGAGCGGTGCTGGTAGTAGAGCTGTTGAAACTCCTGCTGGTAACGGCGCTGCCGGGTGTTGATCAACCTGATCAGGTAGAGGGTACACTGCTCGGGCAGCTGCGCCAGCAGGTCGGTCGTGAGTTGGGAATCGTCCCGCTGGTTGAGGTGACCCATCCGCTTCAGGGTTTTGCCGAGATACTTGAGGATCTGTTCCTGCTGCTGTCGGTGAGTTTTAGTGCTCAGTCCATCAACAAAAAAGAAATAGTTGTAGATGGTATGCCCTTCGAAAAAGATCTGTTCGTAAATTTGTCGTGAGCGGTTCTGTTTACCGATGACCAACCTGCCAGCCTTATCGTAGCCGGCGCCGAGCAGGATCAGTCGGTTGATGACCCCCTTTTTGGTCAGATCAGCCAGCGGCTGGTCAACCCCGAACATGTACTCACAGAAAGAGCCGCCATTGCCGCTCTGCTGGAGACCCTGACTATCAAGCAGCAGTTCGTTCCCCGGAGCGAAAAAGCGTAGACCCTGTTCGGATACCTGGTAGAAATGATGATGTGCGGCACGTGAACCGGCTGCCGTGGCGTAATATTCGATACTCTCGTTGATCTTGCCGTGCAGGCGTAGCTCGGTGTTCATGACAACTGTCTTTGTAAGGGCTGGATAACGGGCTGATCCAAGGCCAGGGAAAACGCTTGGCCGTCGTACGCCAGATTGATGCCGCCTGGCAGTTGCGGGTCGTGGCGGGGGTGATCGACCTCGTGGCTGAGATGGGTCAGCAGGGTTTGCCGGGCAGCTATTTTTTCTGCCATCCGTATCGCTTGCGGGATATTGAAATGCGTGTTGTGCGGTTTAAAACGCAGTCCATCGAGAATCAGCAGCTCTAAACCCTTGAGCAGTTCCAGAGAGCTTTCGGGAATGCCGTTACAGTCCGTCAGGTAGGCAAAAGGGCCGCAGCGGTAGCCGAAGACCGGCATCTGTCCATGTTCCAGCGGGATGGGGGTGATGGTCAGGCCGAACAGCTCAAAGCTTGTTTCGACCGGGAACAGCGCCAATTTGGGGACGTAGCCGGGATCCTCGCTTTCGTTGAAAATATAATTGAAATTATCCCTGATCCGTTCCAGGGTGTGGGCCGAGCCGTACAGAGGGATGGCTTTTTGCGATCGCAGGCTAAAGCTGCGCAAGTCATCGATCCCGTGCACGTGATCGGCATGGCTGTGAGTATAGAGGACCGCATCGATATGACGGATGTCTTCGCGCAGGGCCTGCTGTCGCAGGTCTGTTGCCGTGTCAATCAGGATGTTATATTCAGCGTAATGTAGCAGGACGCTACAGCGGGTTCTCCAGTTGCGCGGATCCGTGGATCGACAGACCGGGCAATCGCAGCCGATAACCGGAATCCCGGAGCTGGTTCCGGTGCCAAGAATGGTGATATCCAGGGTCGCTGGTGTCATCTCTAAACCATAAT
Source organism: Chloroflexota bacterium (assembly GCA_015222355.1). Taxonomy (GTDB): domain Bacteria; phylum Desulfobacterota; class Desulfuromonadia; order Desulfuromonadales; family Geopsychrobacteraceae; genus Malonomonas. Next base: position 1,850 of record JADFVC010000421.1, read on the forward strand.
TCTAAAAAGGATTTTAATAATTTAGCATTTTGCTTCGGGAAGATTCAACCGTTGATTACCGTTGCCCGCTTGTCAGCGGGGCTTCTCTCAAGTAGACTGCAGTTGAGATTGAAAGGCAGTTTATGACCGAGAAAAAACCGCAAGAAATCAACAAACTTTGTCGTCGCTGTATTCGTCAGTGTAAACAGCCGACCGCTGTTTTGATGCTTGAGTGCCCACGTTTTCAGCCCCGCCCGTTCAAATCAGATAAGCATAAATTTCAACAGCTGGACCTGTTCGACTGAAGGTCCGCGGTGTCATTCTTGTCATTCGATTTGCTGTCGGGCGAACACACGGGTTCGCCCCTACGGCAAACCTGACGATTTCGCCTGTTGGTCGAGAAACTTCTGCAGCATGGGAATGAATTTTTCCGGTTCAACCAGGAATGAATCGTGCCCGTAATCGGACTGGATCAGGTGGTAGTCGACCGGTTTGTTGAGCCGCTGGAGTTCGTCGACCACCTCTTCGGTCTGCTGTGGGGGATAAAGCCAGTCGGAGCTGAAGGCGAACCAGAGGGATGGGCAGTTGAGCCGCTCGAGGGCCTCGCTGAAGGAATCAAAGTTCCAGGCGACATCGTAGAGGTCAAGGGTTTTGGCCAGATAAAGGAAAGAATTGGTATCGAAGCGATCAACAAAGCTCACGCCGTTATAATCGAGATAGCGTTCAATTTCAAACTTGCCGAAAAAGTCGAACATCCCGTCCCGCACCGAGAAACGCCGCCCGAACTTGAGCTGCATCGAAGCATCGGAGAGAAAGGAAACATGTCCGACGGCACGGGCCAGAGCCAGACCGTCTGCCGGAGGATGTTCCGGTTTGTAATTCCCTTTTTTCCATAATGGATCGTTGTAGATGGCCTGGCGGGCCAGAGCGTTGAGGGCAATGGCCATCGGTGAAGTTCTGCCGGTTCCGGCAATCGGCACAATCGAACGGACCAACTCGGGGTAATGAATTGCCCATTCCAAGGCCTGCATGGCACCCATGGAACCGCCAACCACGGCCAGTAAAGATGTGATCTGTAAATGATCGATCAATAGTTTCTGTGCCCGGACCATGTCGCGGACCATCAGGGCCGGGAAGCTGAGCCGATAAGGGCGGTTGGTGCGTGGATTGATGCTGGTCGGACCGGTTGACCCCTTACAGGAGCCGATGACGTTGCTGCAGAGGACGAAGTAACGGTCGGTATCAAACACCTTGCCAGGCCCGATCATGTTGTCCCACCAGCCCGGTTTGCGATCTTCTTCGGAGTGGAAACCGGCCGCGTGAGCATCGCCGGTCCAGGCGTGGGTGACCAGGATGACGTTGGAGCGATCCGCGTTCAGTTGGCCATAGCTTTCATACGCGAGGGTCAGCGGGCCAAGCAGGCGACCACTTTCCAGACGTAGTTCGACAGCAAAATTGACATATTGAGTTGTGACCAAACCAACGGAATCGTTCAATCCGTATCCTCTTTACAAGACAATGAAAAAGGCCCTTCCCCAGGAAGATGGGAAGGGCCTTGGAGATACATTGTTGGCAGTATCGGGGGCTCCGTCTCCATCTGTCCCCCCGGGCAAGCTGTCCGGCAGGGCAGGAATTGGCACCAAGCACCCGCTTTCGTTTAAGCTTCAGCCGGCCGGTTGCCGTGGTTTCACAGGGCCTTCTCCCTCCACCACTCTGGATAAAGACGTTATTACTAAACTGTGCGGCGACTCTAACCCACACGCCTTGCCTTGTCAATCTCTGCTTCAGACCTTGAATGCACCGATCTCTTTCTGCAGCAGGGCAGCCTGCTCGGAAAGATTTTTGACGACACTGTCCATATCTCCAGTCCGCCCCGCGTTCTCCTCGGCAATGCGGTGAACCATGGCCATCGATTCGACAATTTCATTGCTGCGATCACGCTGGGCTCTGGTGGCATCGTCAATCACTTCGATTCTCTGCTGGATATGTTCCATGCTCTGGGCAATCTGCTGGCTGCCGCGTCCCTGTTCCAAGGTGCTGTTCTTGACCTTGGCGGCGATGTTTTTCATTGATTCCGCAGCGCTGGCAAGGTTGTGGGTGCTGGCACTCTGTTGCCCGATCGAACTGGCAATCTGTTCAAGCATGCTGGTAAAACCAAGTACCGCCTGGGTGATTTTTCGGTTTTCCTCCGACTGTTTCTGGGTCT